>JAPUHG010000078.1 GCA_027297845.1 Gammaproteobacteria bacterium
GGGCACCGACGAAGATGCTCACCCAGGCTCCCCATTACCGGGTAAAATTGTCTCGCTGCTGGTCGCTGAAGGCGACCGCGTTGAAACAGGCGACAAACTGCTGGTGCTCGAGGGAATGAAAATGGAATACACGCTGCTTGCCCGAACCGCCGGCACGGTCGAGAAAATACTTTACCGTGAAGGCGATATCGTCGAGGCGGAGGTCGCGCTGATCGATATCCTGGCGGATGAGGCAGCCATTGAATAATTTTCCGGAATCGGTTCGCGTCGTCGAAGTCTCGGCGCGCGATGGTCTGCAAAACGAGAAACAGGCGCTGCCGGCAACCATCAAGATCGAACTGATCGACCGGCTTGGTGAAAGCGGTCTTTCGACGATCGAAGTCAGCAGTTTTGTCAGCCCGCGATGGGTGCCTCAACTCGCCGACGCTGCCGAAGTCATGGCGGGTATCCGGAAAAAGCCCGGCGTTCGCTACCCGGTACTGGCCCCCAATGAAAAGGGGATGCGGCGCGCCATGGCGGCCGGCGCCGGCGAAGTGGCCGTATTTGCCGCAGCATCGGAAACTTTTAGCCAGAAGAACACCAACGCGAGCATCGCGGAATCGCTACAACGTATAGAAACGGTGATGAGCCTGGCCAAGGAAAACAACCTGCCCGTACGTGGCTATTTGTCATGTGTGCTCGGTTGCCCGTACGAAGGCGATATCGACTTGTCGGCAGTAGCCGAGCTTGCAGACCGTCTGGCGCGCATGGGTTGTTACGAAATTTCTCTCGGCGACACCATCGGTGTTGGCACACCTCTCGCTGCGCAAAATATGCTGACGACGGTGGCCGAAAAGGTGCCCATGAAAAACCTGGCGATCCATTTTCACGATACCCGCGGCCAGGCGTTGGCCAATATTTTTGCCTGCCTGGAACTCGGCGTATCGGTTATCGATGCCTCCGTAGCCGGTCTCGGCGGCTGCCCGTACGCGAAAGGTGCGAGCGGCAATGTCGCCAGCGAGGACCTGGTTTATCTGCTGCATGGCATGGGCATAGAGACCGGTATCGATCTGGATGCGCTTACCGATGCCGGACTGTTTATCTGCCAGCATCTGGACAGAATGCCCGGTAGCCGCCTGGGCCAGATCAAGTGGCGACTACAGCATTAACTAAATTTGAACCTTTTATTACGGGAACAACTATGCAAATCAGTAAAGCCCAAGCAATAGTCACCGGTGGCGCCTCCGGTCTCGGTCTGGCCACCGCAAAAAAAATCGTCGCCGAGGGCGGCCAGGTCACGCTGCTCGATATCAACCAGGAACAGGGTGATGCCGCCGCCAACGAACTCGGCGCAGCAGGCGCATTCATCGCGACCGATGTCAGTTCGGAGGAAGCCGTTAACAACGCCGTAACAAAGGCCGCCGAGACCATGGGTGGTGTCAACATGCTGGTCAATTGCGCAGGCATACTCGGCGCTGGCCGGGTACTGGGTCGCGATGGGCCGATGCCGGGCGATCTTTTTATCAAAGTCATCCAGGTGAACCTGATCGGTTCGTTCCTGATGGCCAAGGCGGTCGCGAACCTGATGCAACACAACGAACCCGACGAGGAAGGCGAGCGTGGCGTGATTATCAGTACGGCATCGGTCGCTGCCTTCGAAGGCCAGATCGGCCAGGCGGCTTACTCGGCCTCAAAAGCTGGCGTTGCCGGCATGGCCTTGCCCATCGCCCGGGAGTTTTCGCGTATCGGCGTCCGCGTGATGACCATCGCGCCGGGGATATTCATGACCCCGATGATGGAGGGAATGCCGGAAAAGGTTCAGGAGTCGCTCGCTGCCCAGGTGCCGTTTCCATCGCGTCTGGGCAGACCCGAAGAATTTGCCGACCTGGTTGTTTGTATCTATGGCAACACGATGTTGAACGGTGAAACCATTCGCCTGGATGGCGCGATTCGGATGCAGGCAAAATAAGCCCGGCAATATGGAAACCGTACGCGAAATCATGGAATACGACGTGGCGATTGTCGGCGCCGGCCCGGCCGGGCTCGCCTGTGCGATTCGCCTGCAACAACTAAAACCTGAGCTGGACGTCTGCGTACTCGAGAAAGCCTCCGAGCCCGGCGCCCATTTGTTATCGGGTGCGATTATCGAACCGGCAGCTCTCGATGAATTGCTCCCGGAATGGCGGCAGGAATTTGCCGGCGCCTGCGTACCGGCAAGCAAAGACCGCTTCGTGGTGCTGACGAAAAAGCGCAAGCTGCCCATGCCGTTGCCACCGCAGATGAACAACCATGGCAACTTTATCGTGTCGTTGAATCAGCTCGGCGCCTGGCTGGCGCAAAAAGCCGAAGCGCTCGGTGTCGACATTTTCCCGGGGTTCGCCGGCAGCGAAATGCTCTATGACGAAGACGACCGCGTGATCGGAGTCAGGGTCGGCGACATGGGCCGGCAGGCGGATGGCGCGGAGGGGCCCAACTTCGCGGCTGGCGTCGATATTCATTGCCGGCTGACCGTACTTGCCGAGGGTTGCCACGGCAGCCTGAGCAAAACTGTGATCGCAAAGTTTGCGCTGGACACCGACTGCGATCCACAGACCTATGGACTCGGCTTCAAGGAGCTCTGGCAACTGCCCGCGGGAACGGGGAAATCGGGAGATATCCTGCACAGCATCGGCTGGCCCCTGGATAGCAGCACCTATGGCGGCAGTTTTGTTTATCACCTCGACAGCGGCCGGGTCTATGTTGGCTTCGTCATCGGTCTGGACTATGCCGATCCGGAGTTTTCTCCGTTCGAGGCGTTTCAGCAGTTCAAGCACCACCCGATGATGAGAAAACTGCTCGCCGGTGCGGAACTCGTAGCGGCCGGTTCGCGGTCTATCGTCGAAGGTGGCTGGCAATCCATGCCGCACCTGGAAACACCCGGCGCAATGTTGATCGGCGATGCCGGCGGCATGCTCAATGTGCCAAAGATCAAGGGTATACACATGGCGCTGCGCAGCGGCATGCTCGCGGCCCAGCACTACGCCGAGCGCGGCGATAGCGAGGGTTTTGACGCCCGCTTTCGGCATTCGCCAGCAGGCATGGAGCTCAAAAAAGTCAGAAACATCCGGCCGGGCTTCAACAAAGGATTCTGGGTTGGCCTGGCCAATGCAGCGCTGGAGACAGTGACCTTTGGGCGCTTGCCCTACACGCTAAGAAATCATGCCGACCACAGTGCGTTGCGCAAACTGGGCGAATACGAGTCGCCGGATCGCGGCTGGGTCAAACGCGAATTGCCGCCACGCGACAGGCTGGCATCGGTGTATTTCTCGGCAACGGAGCATGACGAGAATCAGCCGGTGCATTTGCATGTTGCAGACACCGATATTTGCGTCACCCGCTGCACGGAAGAATTTGGCAACCCCTGCCTACGATTTTGCCCGGTCGGCGTTTACGAAATCGTTAGCGACCAGGCGGGCAGCCGCCTGCAGATCAACGCGGCCAACTGCGTGCATTGCAAAGCCTGCGATATCAAAGACCCCTATGGCATTATCAACTGGGTGCCACCGGAGGGTGGCTCCGGTCCCAATTACCAAGGCCTGTGAATGATGACAGGCGAGCATCAGGAGACCTTTTGATGTCTGGATTCAACAAAGTAGTCGGCTCATACGAAGAAGCCCTTGCGGGCCTCGAGGATGGCATGACGATCATGGTTGGCGGATTCGGCCTGTGCGGTATCCCGGAGGGTCTGATCGAGCAGGTCAAGGACATGGGCACCAGCGGCCTCACCTGTATATCAAACAATGCCGGTATCGATGGTTTCGCACTTGGCAAGTGGCTGGAAGGCCGCCAGATCAAAACCATGATCGGTTCCTATGTCGGCGAGAATGCCCTGTTCGAGAAATTGTTCATCTCGGGTGAAATGGAAGTCATCCTGACACCGCAAGGAACGCTGGCGGAAAAAATTCGCGCCGGCGGCGCCGGGATACCCGCTTTTTACACCGCGACCGGTTATGGCACGGATGTTGCCAAGGGCAAAGACACCCGCGAATTCAACGGGCGAAACTATGTACTCGAAGAGTCGCTGACGGCCGATTACGCACTGGTCAAGGCGTGGAAGGCTGACACCATGGGCAACCTTGTCTATCGGATGACGACGCAGAATTTCAACCCGATGATGGCGACCGCCGGCAGGATCACCGTGGCGGAAGTCGAGGAAATCGTCGAACCGGGCGAACTGGACCCGGAACACATCCATACGCCGGGAATCTACGTTCAGCGCCTGATCAAGGGCACTTTCGAAAAACGTATCGAACAACGAACCGTTCGCAGCGCATAAAGATCTAAGGAACCGACAATGGCACTTAGCAGAGAACAGCTTGCCCAGCGCGTCGCCGCCGAATTACGCGATGGTTATTACGTCAACCTGGGCATCGGGATTCCAACCCTGGTCGCTAACTACATTCCGAAAAACATCGAGGTCATGCTGCAATCGGAGAATGGCCTGCTGGGTATGGGCCCGTTCCCCCTCGATGAGGAAGTCGATGCCGATTTGATCAACGCGGGCAAACAAACAGTGACGGCGGTCACCGGCGCGGCTTATTTTTCGTCGGCGGAAAGTTTTGCCATGATTCGCGGCGCTCACGTCGACCTGACAGTGCTCGGCGCCTTCGAAATCGATCAAAAGGGCAGCATCGCATCGTGGATGATCCCGGGAAAACTGGTCAAGGGCATGGGCGGCGCCATGGATTTGGTTGCCGGAACCGATAACATCGTCGTAACGATGACTCACGCGAGTAAAACCGGTCAGTCGAAACTCCTCGAGGCCTGTACCTTGCCGCTAACCGGGGTGAACTGTATACGCAAAGTGGTCACCGATCTTGCCTACCTGGAAATTCACGATGGCGCCTTCCATTTGATCGAGAGAGCGCCCGGCGTTTCGATAGAAGAAATCAAGGAAAAAACGGCGGGTCGCCTGGTGGTCGATGGCGATGTGCCGGAGATGAAACTGGCCTAGCCCTGCGTATTCATGAATCGTCGCGATGATGGCCCCAAAGAGCGGTACGCACGGGCGCTGGAAGACCCGGATTTTGTGGCCGATGCCGCTCAGCAAAAAGCCGTAGAGGCACTGCAACAGATCTATCTGCAATTGACCGCCAAACCGGCCTCGCCGTCAGCCTGGCGGCGGCTGCGCCTGATTCTTTCCCGCGCCAGCGAAACCATACCCGTCAAGGGCCTTTACCTTTGGGGCGGAGTTGGCCGCGGCAAGACCCATTTGATGGATATGTTTTTTCGCGCCCTGCCCTTCCGGCAAAAACAAAGACGCCACTTTCACCGCTTCATGTACGAACTGCACGAGCAACTCAACGACAAAAAGGATCAACAAGACCCGGTCGGCAAGATCGCAAAACATATCGCAAGGCGTACCCGGGTTATTTGCTTCGATGAGTTTTTTGTAGCCGACATCGCCGACGCGATGCTGCTGGGCAAGTTGTTCAAGGAATTATTCAGCCATGGCGTCACACTGGTGGCGACATCGAATGTTCCGCCAGCGCAATTGTATAAAGGCGGTTTGCAACGAGAACGCTTTCTGCCGGCGATAACCGCGATAGAAACCCATTGCCAGGTTATGCAACTGGAAGGATCCGAAGATTATCGCCTGCGTATACTCGATGAGGCAGAAATTTATCACTCGCCGCTCGATCAGCTGGCGGAAGCGAATCTCACGGGCTATTTCGAAAAAATATCTTGCAATGGAGACAGGGCGGACCGGAATCTAATAGTCTGCGGCCGGCCAATCGCGGCCCGGCGCCTGGCAAATGGTGTTGCCTGGTTTGATTTTGCGTCTTTATGCGATGGCCCGCGTAGCCAGAACGACTACATTGAACTGGCACGAGGATTTCACACGATCCTGGTCTCCGACATACCGGCGATGGGCGCGGACGACAGCGACCGGGCGCGACGTTTTATCGCGCTGGTCGACGAACTGTATGACCACAAGGTCAAACTGATCGTTTCGGCCGCGGTCCCGATGGAGCAACTCTATCAGGGCGAGCGGCTGGCATTCGAGTTCAAGAGAACCAGCAGCCGGCTGAGCGAAATGCAGACCCACGCTTACCTGGCGCAACCGCACCTGGCCTGACAGACCCTAAATTTCGTTATTTTTTGCGCAGCGGCTCATGTGTTCGGCCGCCCGGAAAGCCAGTGCCTGTATGGTTTCGGTCGGCTGGCCCCTACCTGAGGTCACCAGGTTGCTGCCATCGCAGATAAACAGGTTGGGTACATCGTGGGTGCGGTGATATTTGTCCACCACCGAGGTCGCCGGGTTGTTGCCCATGCGACAGGTTCCCAGCAGGTGCGCCGTGAAGGATTGCATCGCAACCTTGTCTTTCCATACTTTTTTCGCACCCGACGCTTCGAGAATTTCCGCGGCCCGGTCGACCAGGAAACGCGTGGTCGCCAGATCGTCCGCGTGATCCGTATAGGTCAGCCGAATTCCGGGCAGGCCGTAGCTGTCGAGGTGTTCGGGATCCAGTTCAACGCGGTTGGTTTCGACCGGCAGCGAGGTACTGTGAGTCGAGGAGTACATGAAATTCGGATACTGCCGAAGATAGTCCTTGTGCTCAGGGCCCCAACCCGGATCACCGGGCATCCCGCCGATCACGGCGTAGGCGATCGGCGACCACATGACCCGCCCGTCGATTCCGCCACCGCCGTAAAAACCGCGTTGCGGGTCGGTATCGTAAAAATCGTGACAAATCCGGGTTACTTGCACGCTTTTGTATTCGTTTAGCGGGTGTTCGTAAAAAGCGCCCGCAATACCGCCGCCATTGAACATCATGTGCTTGCCGACCATGCCGCTGCTGTTGGCGAGGCCATCGGAAAAATGGCTGTTCTCCGAGAGAAACAACAGGCGTGAAGTCTCCGCGCCATTGGCGCTGAGCACGACCGCCTTCGCCTTTTGCAAATGTTGCTGGCCCCGCAGATCGTAATAGATCACGCCGGTCGCCCGTCCCTTCTTGTTGGTATCGACCCGCACCACGTTGGCACCCGCGCGTATTTCACACAGACCGGTCGCCTCCGCCTGCGGGATCATATTGAACAAGGTCGAAGACTTGGCGCCCATCTCACAACCGAAACCCATGCAGAATCCACAATGTCCACAGGCGGCCCGACCGTCATAAGGCACCGAGTTGATCGCCATCGGCGCGGGAAATGGATTCAAACCCAGCTCGAACGCGCCTTTTTCAAACAATACGCCGGACGACTTGACCGGTAGCGGGGGCATTGGATAGGGCTTCGATCGAGGTGGCTCATTCGGATGCGCGCCCGCCAGTCCGGAAACGCCCACCTCCCATTCGACCTTGGTGTAATACGGCTCCAGTTCCTCATAGGAGATCGGCCAATCCGCCAGCGCCGCGCCGGGGATATCGCCGTGCACGCTGTGCTCGTGAAAATCCACCGGGTGGAAACGCCAGTAGTTGGCGGTGAAATGCACGCTGCTGCCACCCACGCACTGTGCGTAAAGCATGTTCGGATATTCGGGATGAAAGTCCGTCTCGTCATCGGCGCTGTGGCGGAAGCTCTGCGGCGGGACGCCGTTCGCCTGCATCAGTTCATTGGCGAACCAGTAAGCCAGTTCATCATGGTGAAAATCGCCCTGTTTCAGATACGGGCCACGCTCCATGACGACGACGCTATGTCCGGCCTGTGACACCTCGCGGGCCAGGACCCCGCCGGCAGCGCCGGAGCCGACTATAACGAAATCGACTTCCTCGCTGTTGTTAAATGATTTCCCCGACACGATCAGCCCTCCTTCCGGTATCTGGCGGCGACGGTCGCGTAGCCTGGATAGTCACGATCGTAGTAACCGAAAGGCGGGTGAAACAC
>JAPUHG010000079.1 GCA_027297845.1 Gammaproteobacteria bacterium
TTTGAAATAGGCCAGAGCGAGTACGGCGTAACCCTTTTCGACCAGTGTGATTATAGGTGTCCGATGTCCCTGCCAGGCAATGCCGCCTTCGGATCCACCGAGAAGAAGAATCGCTCGAGCCGGGGAGCTGCCGTGATAGAAGTCTCCGACGAGACTTTCTTCCCGCACCGCTTGCACCTGCATACCGTCAGCTGCGGCAGACAACGTGGTCAATGCCACGGCAATTGTGAGTGACATGGGCAGCAGCTTCATAACGTTATGACTCCCAACGCAGCAAACGAAATACACCTAACGATCCTAGTTCCTCAACTGACATCAGGTCTGCAAGCCGGATCCTCGTCTTGTAGCCCAAATGTTGACACCTTTTGTTTGGCGTAGATCTTCGATAGCGTGTCTAACCTGCTTCTCAGTAAGTCCCGTGGTGACCGCCAACTCTTCAGCTGTACCCGGCAAAGCGGCAAGTGCTCTTTCATAGTTGTACACTTCAACGAGTGTAACGGCGCGATCGCTTCGGTAACAGGCCGTAGTGGAGGCCTCTCCGGCTCAACTAAAAGGTGGCTCGAAAATGAAGTACGGATACGCGCGTGTTTCGACGAATGATCAGAAATCCAGCACGATGCGCTTTTGCTGGCTGGCTGTGATCGAATTTTCACGGACGAGGGAGTTTCTGGTACGGCTACTGAACGAGCCGCGTTGGATGATTTGCTTGGTGCGCTCCGTCCAGCGGATCAATTTGTGGTCTGGAAGCTCGACCGGCTTGGTCGCTCACTACACCATCTGATAGAGGTCGTTGCGGCTTCGGTGATCTTCGTATAACGAGATCCAGATACTGATCAGCCACCGGCATGACTACATCGGGTGGGGGAGGTTTTGAATCGATGCTGCCTCGAAACCTGGAGTTTGTCGGCTGACGAGGCGATTGGTCCAAGTCGCGGCCGCACCGAGTGCTGGTCAAAATAGCGCGGACCTCTTTTAATATGGCTGGATTTGCTTCTTGGAATTACCGTAGGAAGTCTCGGGGAGGGTTATGTACGATCAAGAATCGGGTACCGGCAGGCTGATACGCCACCACGCTGAAATTCATGGCTGTCCATGTTGTAGCAACGCGCTTGAAGAGTTGCTCAGACAATCCGCTATCGACCTCGCTAGGGATGCGGAAACTTATCTTGCCAATCCGCTCAATATCACTGAACGGCAATCACATCAGACGATCATGTTCACCAACGCCAGGCTGTTGACGTTTGACGATGCGGCGCATGAAGCTGACGCCATGCTGATTCGGGATGGCCGAATCAGTTGGGTGGGGCAGGCCGAAGATGCACCCGTCTCCGAGGATGCGACTTTCATCGATTGTCAGGGGCGAACGATCTTGCCCGGTTTCGTAGAACCCCACATGCATCTGGCGCCTATCGCACAGTTACGGAAGTTCGAAAACGTCGGGCCGTTTCGTTTCCCTTCTTTTGCAGAAGCTCTGGATCATCTTCAATCGCTCGCCGCGAATGCCGCACCTGATGAATGGGTTGTCGGTCGACAATTTGACCCGTCTTTGCAGGAAGGGGCCGATCAACTGACTGCGGATATGCTCGATCGGGTCAGCTCCACACATCCGGTGTTCGTTTATAACGCCTCTCTGCATTTTGCTTATTGTAATAGTCGCGCGCTTGAAGTGGCTGGGATCGACCGCGCGACCCCTGACCCGGAAGGGTCTTCATTTGGCCGATACCCGAACGGAACCCCAAACGGGGTGTTACAGGGTGGCGTTACCATGGGCATGGTTGCCCGGCATAACCCGGCCATGAAAGGTCAGAATCTGGTTCAGGCCTGTCTCGAAGTGTTCCAGCATGCCGCCAGCGTCGGATTCACGACGATCTGCGATCAAGGAACTGGCGTCATCCAGGGTGCCAGAGAGCTGGACCTGATTCAGGCAGTTCGGGAAAGCAATCGGATGTCTTGCCGGTTTCGTTATTCGCTCAGCAACAGCCACGCATCGATTTGGGATGAGACCGATGTCCGCTTCGGGAAAGGAGATGCCTGGTGTCGCGCGAGTGGCTGGAAAATCGTGAGCGACGGATCCAATCAGGGACTCTCGGGACTGCAGCGTGAACCTTATCTTGCCGATGGCGGACTGGGTGTTGCCTACATTGCCGAAGCAGCCTTGCAAGAGACTGTGATCAAACGGCTCGAGCAAGGCTGGCCGGTCGTCGTACATGCCAATGGCGATGCCGCGATAGACAGAGCACTCGATGCGTTTCAGGCAGCAAAAGACAGTGGGCTCGATACCGCCGAGCGACGTTGCCGTATTGAACACTGCAGCATCCTGCACGACGATCAGATTGCTCGCATGGCTGAACTGGGTATCTCACCCAGTTTTCTGATCGGTCATGTGCACTGGTGGGGGAAAACCTTCCGGGATCGAATCTTCGGTAACGATAAAGCGGTACTTCTGGATCGCACCGGTGCGTGCGAAAAGGCCGGAATTCGCTGGACCCTTCATTCGGATGAGCCGGTTACCGAAATGGGCCCGCTCCGTTGTATCGAAAACGCGGTAACGCGCCGCTTGTGGCAGACTGAAGACGAAGTCCTGGCGCCCGAAGAATGTGTCGGTGTCGAGGCTGCGCTACGGGCCATGACTCGTGATGCGGCCTGGCAATGCCATTCGGATCACGAAGTGGGTACGCTGGAGGCAGGTAAGTTTGCCGACTTCGTCGTGTTGAAATCCGATCCGCGCACGGTCGATACAGAGACGATCGGGAATCTCGAGATCCTTGAAACCTGGGTTGACGGACGCTGCGTGTACCGGGCAGAGCAGGCTTAAGGGGCTTTTTATGGAGACTACGTTCCCCGGTGTTCTGGCTTTTGCGTTTCTGGCACTCATGTTACTCGTGGGCACGGTCGCCCGTGCGCGAATCCCCTTTCTGGGTAATGCCCTGGTTCCCGCCTGTTTGATCGGTGGGATAGTCGGGTTTGTCTTGCTGGCGTTAGGCCTCGGTCTCGATTTTGAGAGTGGCGATTTCACGGTCTTCACTTTTCATTTCTTTACGCTGAGTTTCATGTCGTTGTGCCTGACCGGGAGCGCACCCGGAGCCAGTACGTCAGTTTTCTGGGGCGGCAGTTGGCTAACTGTTGTCTGGACGATGAGCCTGGTGTTACAAGCCCTGGTCGGGCTGGTCGTGATACTCGGATACAACATGGCCACTGACGGAGGATTGTCGGCATATCTCGGCATGCTGGTGACCCACGGATTCACCCAGGGACCGGGCCAGGCGCTCGCCATTGGGTCGATCTGGGAGACCGAGCTTGGTATTGAAAAAGCGATCAACTTCGGA
>JAPUHG010000008.1 GCA_027297845.1 Gammaproteobacteria bacterium
CTGCTCTGGCTTCTGGGATTGCTGCTGCTGATGAGTGGCTTCCTGCGCATCGACAAAAGAGTAACCGACAAAAAATAGATGCGGTTTCGTCGCTTGCCGACCCGCGCCGGCTGCCGCCTGGTCGACTGGTAGGCTAAGATACCGGCGCGATGCCATTGGCTGACAAAAACCCCGGGCTGCTGCGCCGTCTTGGTGCGATGCTGTATGACGCATTGCTGCTGCTTGCCCTGCTTATGCTGGCGACCGCCTTACTGATGCCGATTAGCCGCGGCGCCATACAAATAGACAATATCGCCTACCAGCTCTACCTGCTCTCGATAGTGACCGGATATTTTGTCTATTTCTGGTTAAGACACGGCCAGACTCTGGGTATGCGAACCTGGAAAATCAGGCTGGTTCGCGCTGACGGCCAGGCGCTGACATTGGGGGATACGTTGCGGCGGTTAGTCTTTTCGGTGTTGTCCTGGCTGCCCCTTGGCCTGGGGTTCTGGCGGATCCTGTTCAATCGCCAACGGCTCGCCTGGCATGACCGCTGGTCGGGAACCCTGCTGGTGATGGTTATGAGCCGGCAAAGGAAAGCCCCGACTAATGAACCCGGCTGAATCCCACGCTGACCATCAACGCGAGTAACACCACCGGAGCCCAGCCGACCATCAGCGGGTCCAGATCGAAAACATCGCCCGAATAATAAAGACTGCGGGTTCCCAGGCGATAAATCATGCCAATAACCAGTCCGGCTACCAGCCGTGCTCCGATACCGCTACGTTTCATCGGGCCGAGTACGAATGGCAGGGCAAGCAATAGCATCAGTGGAACCGAAGCCGTGGTCGCGATGCGCGTCCAGAACGCTTTCTCATAATGGTTGGATTCAAGATCGTTCTTCTGCAGATAATGGTAATACTCGTAGAGTCCGCGAGCCGACAGATGATCGGTATCGATGGCCGACAATTCCAGGAGATCAGGCTGCAGCAGACCCGGGCTCGCGGATAGCGCCGCGGTTGACGCCGAGATGCCATGGTCGGTTAAGCGACTCTCACGCATGTTTTCCAAAAACCAGTTTCCCTGGTCGTTGGTAAGCGCTCCATCCGCCCGAATCACCGAGATCAGGCGGCGCTGATCATCGAATCGGTAGATGTACAGACCACCAACCTGTCCTTCACTCATCATCTGGTCGATGCTGATGATGTCGTTGCCTTCCTTGATCCAGGCGCCGGTGTTGGAACCGGCGATGCTGATTTTCTGATATTTCTTGAGGGTGCGGAATTGACGCGCAGCCTGATCGAGAGGGGGTGCAATGAATTCGCCAAAAGCGCCGGTCAGCAACATCAGCACGCTCCCCGTTATCAACACAGACCGAGCCATGCGCAACACTGACGCACCGGACAAACGGATCACATGCAACTCGCTGTTGGCGGCAAGACCGCCCAGCCCGATGGGCGCACCGAGCAAAGCGACAATAGGCATCTGCTGGTATAGCTGGGATGGCAGGGTCAGACAGGCGAATACAAAGGCGTCCCAGATACCATAGGCGCCCTTCCCCACATCATCCGACTGCCCCATGAAGTTGACGAAAAGGGTTAGCGCTGCGAGTGCCATCAGGATCACGCCACAGCCTTGTAATGTCACCTTCATCAGGTAGCGGTCGACGATACTCATTCTTTTTCCGCCGGCAGTTTTTTGCTCGCCGCCCAGAGCATACGCATCCGTTGCTGTGAAAACAGGGTCAAGGTGAGTAAGACCAGCAGCCCGTGCACCCACCAGGTACCCAGCCAGACAGGAACCGTCGACTGGGTCATCATGATCCGGGCCGCACCCATCAGGTTGGCGTAAACCAGGTAAATCAAAACCGCAAAAACCAGTTTGCCGTAACGCCCGCGACGAGGATCAGTCCGGCTCAGCGGTACCACCAGCAAAGTCAGCACCAGCACGGACACCGGTTGAGATAGGCGCCAATGCAGCTCAGCCTGCCGCTCCATATCGCTCGAGCCTATCAAGTCGGCTGTGGCCATCAGTTCAAGATCGTCAGAATGGAGATCGGGTGTCGGAACGTCGATCGGGATCCCATGCTCGGCAAATTCTATCGTGCGGTAAGCGGCTTCTCCGGGCACACCTTCGTAGCGCCTGCCATTGTACAGAATCAGGCTTTGTGAGCCTTGCTCATCAAAGCGCTGGAAACCGCGTTCGGCGACGACAATCTCCTGCCGTTCACCGACCTCGCGGCGAATAAAAATATTGTGTAGCTGACCGTCCTGATCGACCCGTTCGGCATAGAAAACGGTGTTGCCAGTGCCCATCGTCCTGAACCGGCCTGCCTCCAGGTTGCCAAACGCCAGGACTGCCTGATCCGCACGTTCCAGTTTGAATCGCTGATTCGCCGCCCAGGGGTCCAGATCCACCGAGAGCCAGGTCAACAAAGCAGTTACCGGCAGGGCTACCATGAACAATGGGCGATAAAGACGCTTCGGCCCGATGCCACAAGCCTGGTAGGCTGGCATTTCGCTATCCTGATACATGCGGCCCAGTGCCAGCATCATCGCCAGGAACAGAGCAAACGGAATCAACGTGGTAAGAAAGCTGATGCTGGTCAGACCAAGCAGTATCCCGAGACTTTCGCGGGCGAAATTATTGGCCGCAGCACTGGCCAGCAACCTTGCGACTACATTGCTAAACAGGAAAAACAGAAGAACGAAGGTCACCATGAGCCAGACCGTGATGACCTCACGAAAGATATATCGGTCGGTAATTCTCAGTAATGACATCCAAACTGGCCCGGGAATCAAGTAAACTAACTAGCTTTCGCGCTGGCGGCGGTTTTTAGCAAAGCCGCTTTCAATCAAACATTAAACCACGCCGGTCCAGGGCTCAATAAACAATCACCCACGGCGAATCTGGAGTATTTATGGAGTTTTTTGCCAGGTCCGGGAATCCCGCCGGCCAACGGACTGACTGTGCTATCGCCGGTGTCTACGATAACGCCGATCTACCTGCAGCAACCCAGGCTATTAACGAGGCGACCGGCGGTCTGCTCGACCGGCTGCGCAAGCAAGGCGATCTGCCGTTGAAACCCGCACGCTGCATCTGGCTGCCCGGAGTTGCCGATACCGCTTTCAGGGGCTTGCTGTTGGTCGGTTTGGGCAAGCAGGATAAATATGACCTGGCGCAATACCGTAAGTCACTCACTGCGGCTCTAAAAACTCTGCATGGCAGCGGAGTTCGCGATGCGATCTCATACCTGGCTCATCATGCGGAGAGCAGCGACCAGACCTATCGCTGGACCCGTCTCGGCGTAGAGACAGCGGTGGGCGCCAGTTACGACTACCGCGCAACGAAATCTGGCAAGTCCAGTTCTCGCCGCCTGGGGAAAATTGGCTTTGCCATCTCGCAGGGCAAGAATCGTCGCATAGCCGATAAAGGCATCAGGCATGGCCAGGGCATTGCTGCCGGCCAGAGTCTGGCCAGGGAGCTGGGCAATCTGCCGGCCAATGTCTGCACGCCTTCCTACCTGGCAAAAACAGCGCGGGACATGGCGAAAAAACACAAGAAACTGCAGGCGGAAATTCTCGGGCCGGCACAGATCAAAAAACTGGGTATGGGCGCGCTGCAAGCGGTGACCCAGGGAGCGAAAGAGCCTGCCCGGGTCATCGTCTTGAAATATCGCGGGACCGCGGCCAACCGAAAACCCATCGTTCTGGTCGGCAAAGGCGTCACCTTCGACACCGGTGGCGTGTGTCTC
>JAPUHG010000080.1 GCA_027297845.1 Gammaproteobacteria bacterium
TCGAGCCGCCGGCTTTGATCAGCGCAGCCGAGATTTTTTCCAGAATGAATTGCGTCTGCCGGTAAACATCGTTCTCACCGACAACCTCGCCATTTTCTCCGATTGCTGCCGTTCCGGATACCTCGATCGTGTTACCGATCCGTACCGCTCGCGAGTAGCCAAAAATGCCTTCCCATTTCACGCCATCTGAAATGTTGATTCGCTGACTCAATAGGCACTCCGTATCGCTGTGACGTGCAGGCCAGGTGGTCGTGTTAATCGACGTCGCGGCCGCTGATCACTTCATCCAGCGGGGGTGGTGCATGACCGGGACCCATGCGACCCGACTTCAGCCGGTCGACGTAATTGTGATAGGCGCGCATCGCCTGCGTGCCGAATATCCAGATGATCGGGATGTTGGCAAACAGCACCACGCCGGTACCCAACGAGGTCAGGTTATCGAGATGAACGTCGGTTCTGATAAAACCCATCGTCGCGACGATGATCAGCAGGCAGTAAATGAGCTTGTAGGTCAGCACCGCGCGCTGTCCGATCAGGTACACGATTCCCTGCTCGCCGTAATAGCTCCAGGAAATCATCGTTGAAATCGCGAACAACCATACGGCGAGCGTAATCAGCCATTTGCCTAGACCAGGTGTCACCGAATCGAATGCCTTGGCGGTCAGGGTCGCACCTACATAAGAGCCATAAACGTCGGTTTCGTGCAGCACCGGTTTCGTCGGCGAGGCAATGGAGTTCCAGTCGATCACCATGACTCCATTTTCGGCGACGATGGTGCCGTTCAGGCGGTGCAGGTCGTTGCCGCTGACGGGATTGGCGTGCGCCTCGATGATCACGAAAACCAGTTCTCCTTCGACCCATTCCCCTTCATCCCGCGGCGGGATAGCCTTGGTTTCCAGGCTCCATTCATCGAGCGCAACCGAAACCACCTCCGGCGGAACATCGAATCTCGCTTCCCCACCGCGGTTCCAGACACCGGTGGACAGGATGACCAGCGCCGAGAAAGTACACACGACCAGCGTATCGATAAAAGGCTCAAGGCCTGCGACCACACCTTCGCGCACCGGCTCATCGGTCTTCGCTGCCGAATGAGCGATCGGCGACGAACCCTGGCCCGCTTCGTTTGAGAACAATGCGCGCTTCATGCCATACATGAACGCGTATCCCATGGTGCCGCCGACGAACGCTCCAGACGCTTCATGGGCGGAAAATGCGGAATTGAAGATCAGTGCCAGCATGCCGAGGATCTGGTCGGAATTGATGAACAGGACATAGGTGCCCGCCAGCAGGTAGAGCGCAACCATTATCGGCACCAGCCGTCCGGCGACCGCACCGATGCGCTTGATCCCGCCGATGATGACCGCACCGACCAATATCGCCAGGATGACGCCGCAATAGATGCTGGGAATGCCGAAATAGGCCTGCGTAATCTCGCCAACGTTCCAGGCCTGGAACATGTTGCCGCCGGTGGTGGCCGAGACCAGCAAGGTAATACAGAAAAGCGTGCCGATGACTTTGCCAAGCCCGGCGAGGTTCGGGTTCATTTTCTTCAAACCCTTTGAAACCACCCACATGGGTCCGCCATGCGGATTGTCAGGGTCGTCGGTGTTCCGGTAGAGCATGGACAGGGTGACCTCGGTCAGCTTGATCGACATTCCAAAGAACCCGACTACCCACATCCAGAAAACTGCACCCGGTCCGCCGAGAGCGATAGCCAGCGCCACGCCGCCGATGTTGCCCAGTCCTACGGTCGCGGACAATGCCGCAGACAGGGCTTGGAAGTGATTGATGGCGCCCGGATCGTCCGGATCGTCGTATCGTCCCCGAATGACGTGGAAGCCGTGGGTCAGAGCAATATACTGGCAAAACCGGGACCGAATGGTAAAAACTATGCCGGTAAAAAGGATAAAAAACAGCACATAGTTGTGCCAGATGATCCCGTTTATAGCAGCGAGTACTGAGTTGAATTGATCCATCTGGGGGCTACCTTTCTTGTTATGCCGCGTTATTGCGGCGCAGCGTATGTTTCTGCGTAGCGTCCAATAATGTCGGCTGAAGCAGACAGGTGCAAGCCGGCTAACGTTCCAGGATCGCGGTCACACCCATGCCGCCACCGGTGCAAATCGAGATCAGCCCGCGTCCGGCACCTTTTTCAGCCAGCAATTCGGCCATCGTCATCAACACCCGGCCACCGGTCGCGCCAAATGGGTGGCCCAGAGCCACGCTGCCACCCTTGACGTTCATCTTATCCCTGTCGATGCTGCCCAGCGCCGTGTCCCGGTTCAGTTTTTCCCGGCAGAATTCATCCGATTCCCATGCCTTGAGTGTGCACAGGGCCTGGGAGGCAAACGCCTCGTGTATTTCGTAGAAATCGAAGTCCTGCAACTGAAGTTCGGCTTGTAGCAACATTTCTGATACCGCCCGGGTCGGCGCCATCAGCAGTCCCTCGCCACCGACGAAATCGACGGCCGCGGTTTTTGCAAAGGTGAGATAAGCTTGCACCGGCAACCCACGTTCGCGGGCCCAGTCTTCCGAAGCCAGTAATACCGCGGACGAACCATCGGTCAGTGGCGTGCTGTTGCCGGCTGTCATGGTGCCGGTCGAACTGCGATCGAATACCGGCTTCAGTTTCGCCAGCGACTCCATACTGGAATTCGCGCGTACATTGTTGTCGGTCTTGAGGCCACAGTGTTCGGTCAGTTGATCGTCGTACCAGCCGTCCGCCAGTGCGGCCGCAGCTTTCAAATGGCTCTCCATCGCCAGCCGGTCCTGATCCGCACGGCTGATATGCCACTTCTTTGCCATCAGTTCGCAGCTTTCCCCCATGGATAAACCAGTGCGCGGCTCGGTGACGCCTGGGGCGATCGGCTTGAAATGGCGGGGCCGCAATCCCAGCCACGGTTTGAGTTTTTGGCCCAGGCTCCGGCCTGTCATGCTCGCCACCAATAATTTCTGATAGCTGCGTGGGTACACGATAGGCGCGTCGCTGACACTGTCGACTCCCGCGCCGATCCCCGAGTCGATCAGACCGTTGGCTATTTTTAGACCGATCAGGATCGCGGCCTCCAGACTGGTGCCGCAGGCTCGCTGAATATCGAATGCCGGTGTATGCGGATCGAGGCCGCTACCGAGCACCGACTCGCGGGCCAGGTTCCAGTCTGAGCTGTGTTTGGTCACGGCTCCCAACGATACGTCGCCTAGCGATTCGCCTTGCAAACGGTACTTTTCGACCAGGCCTAATAGGCTGGCAGTCATCAGATCCTGAGTAGTCTGCTCGCGGTAATCGGTATATGCCCGTGCGAATGGAATGCGTGA
>JAPUHG010000081.1 GCA_027297845.1 Gammaproteobacteria bacterium
TGGGTCAGGATTACCTGACGACGCTGGAATTCTTGCAGTTCGGAGACGACAAATTTGAATACGCCCTCCGCGAGGATCCGGAGTTTCTGGATCGCATCCTGTCTGGCCGGGAGGCAGAGTGGGAAGAGTTGTGGTTCCGTGCCACCAACACAGATCCGCTGCAGAATGTTCATGGCATCATGGGTGCAGTCGCGATCGACAAATTGTTTGATTCGGGCGATATACTCGAAATCGGTGGTGGTACCGGCAACGGTATTCGGAATCTCTTCTCCCATTTATCGGACAAGAATGAGCTGGATCGGGTTCGGCAATACATTTTCACCGACATAAGCCAGAAATTCATCATGTCTACCCGCCGTGAGATTCGTGCTGACTATCCCGATGTCGATACCGAGTGGCGTTTTGTCGATCTGAACGTCCCGATCAACCAACAAAAAATCGGCGATGGGAGTATCGACTTGATCTATGCGGTCAATGCGGCACACGTGGCAAAAGACATTATCGCGTTCCTGCGAAGTTGTCGGAAAACATTGCGCCCGGGCGGCAGAGTCCTGTTTGCAGAACGCATACGGCTTACGGAAAAAGACATGGCTCCGCGGGAACTGGCGCTTAACCTGTCGATTTATCATCGAACCGCTGCACTCAGAAACGACAAACACAGGCCCATGCATTGTTATTTGTCACCAAAAAACTGGCTCAATGTGCTCGATCAGGCAGGCTACGGCAATGCTGAAATTTGGCCCGATCTGGATGCTCTGAATGATTATTTCCCGGACCAGTATGCGGCCGTCATCACGGCGGTCGCCTGATTGATGAACATCCATCGATACAATACGGATGTACTCGTGGTCGGCGGCGGCGGAGCTGCTACGGCGGCAACGATCGCGGCACATGAAAAAGGCGCGCGCACGATGCTGGCAGTCAAAGGCCAGTTCGGGGTTCCCGGTGTCCGCGGTGCCGGGGCAACATCGAATCCGCTGGGTGATTTCTGGACAATCCGGACCGTGGGGCCAAAGGGCGGCCTGTTTAATCCTCCTGATGCCGTTCATGCGGACATGATCCAGTCGGGTCTCGGTCTGGCCGACCCTGAGTTATGCAGAATATTCGTTGATGAGGTGTCCGCTGCCATCAAGCGACTGCAAACGATGGGTATGGAATTTGAAAGCAAGATGCTCGCCACGATGGAGGGCCGTGCCAGCAAAGGAAAGACCAACCGCATCGTAGCGATCCAGAAGGCGATTATCGAACACACCGGCACCGAGGTCCTCGAACAGGCTAATTTAACCGACCTGGTGGTCGATGGCGGCCGATGCATTGGCGCCGTCGGCATCGATGATCAGGGCGAGCCTTTCGTGGTCGAGGCCGGCGCTGTCATCATGGCGACCGGCGGGGTTGGCCAATTGTTCCAGTACAGTTTCAATCCGCCCGGCAACACCGGTGATGGTTACGCAATGGCGATGCGGGCAGGCGCTGAGCTGTTCAACATGGAATTCATGCAACAAGGGCTGGCAACGACCTGGCCGCAGCAGGCGATCTTGATGCTATACGAGATGGAGTAGCCGTACCGGCTGCTCAATATCAATGGCGAAGCATTTCTGCATAACTATTACGAGGATGCCGATTCCCTGGCGGAAGGTTGTCGCTCAAAGGCGTCCCACTGGCCGGTCAGTTGCCGAGATTCATCCTTTCACATAGACAGGGCGATCAAGACCGAAGTTCTCGCAGGCAGAGGAACAAAATTCGATGGCGTGTACCTCGATCTTTCAAACGCCAGGCGCGGATATCAACATGAGCTGTTTGAAGAGTTCATGCTTTCACGCGGCATAGATATCCAGAACGATCTTTTGCAAGTGCAGATACATCATCACAGCAGCAACGGCGGAATCCGCATTGACAAAAACGCCCAGTCCAAATTGCCCGGCTTCTATGCCGTCGGCGAAACCTCGGGCTGGCAAGGCGCCGACCGTCTGGGGGGCACCATGCTCGGAGGATCGCAGGTGTTTGGCTGGCGAGCCGGTCATCACGCCGGCGATCAGTGTAATGGACAGGCCTCTCACTCGATCAGCGAGGCGCAGGTTGAACCGTTATTTGCGCCAATGAGAGCATTTCAGACAGCCAAAGGCAAAACTGATATCAAAACTATGCGTACGGAGCTCCAGCGCAAGATGTGGCAACTATTAACGGTAGTGAAAGACGCCGAGACTCTCGATGAGGCCCGCGCGTATATTCACTTTGATCGGGAGCGGCTCGAGAAAGACCTGGTAATCAGTGAACCCTTCGATTACGCCCTTGCCTACGAGCAGAGAAATCTGCTCGATGTCGCAGAGGTCATTGTTGAAGCTGCCGATATGCGCACCGAAAGCCGCGGGCCGCATTATCGCAGCGATTACCCAGAGCGTAATGACAAGGATTGGATGACCAATATTTTCGCGACCTGGAAAAATGGAGAACTGGAACTTAGACGACATTGGATCAATGCGGATGTTGGCTGGAAAGATCGTGACGGCGATATCAGGATCAGCCCGTGGGGATGAGAAAAAAAATATGCCTGGTCACGGGCGGTACCGGCGATATCGGCAAGGCCATCTGCAGTCGTCTTGTCGACGAGTCGTACACGGTAATTCTTGCGGGAATAACCGCTGAACAGGCCGATGCTGCCTGCCAGGAGCTTGAATGCGGCAATGGCACTCTGGCGAGCGCGGTCATCGATGTAACCGATGAAGAAATTTGCAACACGGCCGTTGCCGGGATCCTGGAGACCCATGGTCAGCTGGACTGTCTAGTCAACTGCGCAGGCATTAGTTATATCGCGCCGGTCTTGCTCGGCAAGGTCAAGGAGTGGAAGAAGGTCCTTGAAGTCAATACCCTGGGTGCATTCATTATCAGCAAGGCCGTAATTCGGCCGATGATCCGGGCGCGCAGCGGGCGTATCGTCCACATCGGCTCGATCTCCGCCGATGTCGGGGCGCCGTTCAATGCGATCTATGCCGCATCCAAAGCGGGTATCGCCGGACTGGTGCGCTCTTTCGCGCTTGAGGTCGCGGCTGCCGGCATTACAGTCAATGCGGTTCAACCCGGTTACGTGAAAACCAAACTCTTCAGACAGACACAAGGTGCGCGG
>JAPUHG010000082.1 GCA_027297845.1 Gammaproteobacteria bacterium
CATGGTCGAAATGTCGGAGACCGCAAACATCCTGAATAACGCGACCCGCTCCAGCCTGGTTCTGCTCGATGAAATCGGCCGCGGCACCAGCACCTTTGACGGCCTTTCACTGGCCTGGGCCTGCGCTCATTACATCGCCGAACATATTGGTGCCTTTACCCTGTTCGCAACGCATTACTTTGAACTGACCGATTTGGCCAGCGAGTTGCCGAGCTGCCATAACGTCCACCTCGATGCGACCGAGCACAACGGCAAACTGATTTTCCTGCATAGCGTCAGGGAAGGTCCGGCCAACCAAAGCTACGGGCTGCAGGTCGCCGCCCTGGCCGGGGTGCCAAAACGGGCGATCCGCCACGCCCGGCAATACCTGGAAAAACTGGAACAACAGCAACACAAGGACCAGGTGGATGGCGGTCAGACAGAATTAATGCTGACACCGCCTGAGTTGAGCGAGCCCGAACCGGATCCGGCAACCGAGCTGTTACAAACGATAGATACGGATGACCTGACGCCGCGCCAGGCGCTGGACCTGGTTTATCGCCTCAAAGAAATCGCCAAAAATTAAGCTCAGAATTTTCCGTTGAGAAGAAAATCCGCGGCCCGGTCGGCGGCCCTGGCCGAGAAATAGGAGGTCGTGTGAGTCTGGTCGGGCATTTCCAGGATTTCCTTGGCACCGGGCAACTGTGTTTCATCGGCGAAAACAATGCCATCGTGCGCCGCTTCCATGCTACCCAGGATTTTCCCCGGCCCGCGTGGCTTCGCCGCGGTGATCACGCCAACCTCACGCGAACCCTGGTAAGTCATCGGCTCACGGCCATGTGCCTGGGTCAAACTGCGCCCAACGGCCCTCCCGAGCAGAGGGATTCTGGCGAGTCGCTTGCCCGACTCCGAATGGGCAAATGGTGAACCGATAGCCACCGCACGCCCCGGGCGATCGAAATCATGGTGATTCAGCATATTGACGATAACCAGGCCACCGAGACTGTGCCCGACAAGATGAACGGTGTTTTGCTGCAGAGCCTGGCAATACTTGAACAGGCGTGCCGAGTTATGGTCGAGAGAACGCAGCGTGGACCAGTAGTCGAAGGTATAAACCTGGCAGTTCATTTTTTTGTGCAGATGCCGTGCCATCGGCAATGACATAATCGCGCGCATCCACAGGCCATGGACAACGACCACACACACATCGGCGTGATTCATAATTTAAGCTTTGTCCTCAGACTGCGGCCGGCGTATGCGAATACCGAGTTCGCGCAGCTGCTGATCGTCGGCATCGCCCGGAGCATTGGTCAGCGGACAATGTGCGGACTGTGTTTTCGGGAAGGCAATCACTTCGCGAATACTATCGGCACCGCTGAGCAGCATGACCAGCCGGTCCAGGCCAAAGGCGATGCCGCCGTGGGGTGGACAACCATATTTCAACGCCTCGAGCAGAAAACCAAATTTCTCCTGCGCTTCTTCTTCGCCTATGCCGAGCAGTTCAAACACCACCGCCTGCATGTCGCGATCATGAATACGCAAGGAGCCACCACCAATTTCCGATCCATTCAGCACCATGTCATAGGCGCGAGACATGGCGTCTCCCGGTTCGGCTTTCAGCGCCTCGGGATCGTTGTTCGCGGGTGCGGTAAACGGGTGATGCAACGCGTTCCAGTGTGTATCTTCCGAATCGCGTTCGAACATCGGGAAGTCCACTACCCACAGTGGCCGCCAGCCTTCCTCGGCCAGGCCAAGCTCATGACCGAGCTTTTCGCGCAGGGCGCCGAGCGCATCGTTGACCACCCGCGCCTTGTCCGCACCGAAAAACAACAGGTCACCGTCTTCGGCGCCGGTGCGCTCGAGCAGAGCGCTGATGGTATCGTCGGGCAGGAATTTGAGTATCGGCGACTGCAGGCCATCGCGGCCCCTGGCTTTCTCATTGACCTTTATATAGGCAAGCCCGCGCGCACCATAACGGCCGACAAAAGCCGTGTAATCGTCAATGGCTTTGCGGCTCAGCGTGTTACCGCCGGGAACCCTGAGGACGGCGACCCGACCATTTGGATCCGCGGCGGGGCCCGCAAAAACCTTGAACTCGACGCCATCCATCAGGTCGGCGACTTCGACCAGCTCCAGTGGCACTCTCAGGTCCGGGCGATCGCTGCCAAAACGTTGCACCGCCTCGGCATGACTCATCCGTGGAAACGGCTCGACCAGATCGACTCCCAGGATTTCCTTGAACAGCTCGCGAATCATCACCTCCATCAGACCCATGATGCCCTCTTCGTCCATGAACGAAGTCTCGATATCGAGTTGGGTGAACTCCGGCTGCCGGTCGGCGCGTAAATCCTCATCGCGAAAACAGCGCACGATCTGATAATAACGATCCATTCCGGACATCATCAGCAATTGCTTGAACAGTTGCGGCGACTGCGGTAATGCAAAAAACTTACCCGGGTGCGTTCGACTGGGCACCAGGTAATCGCGGGCGCCCTCCGGAGTTGCGCGCGTCAGCATCGGCGTTTCGATGTCGATGAATCCGTGGTCGTCAAGATAACGCCGCAAGGCCCGCGTGACCTGGTGACGCATCAAAAGCCTGGCCTGCACATCCGCCTTGCGCAAGTCGAGATAACGATAGCGCAGGCGCAGCTCTTCGTTGGCGTGTTCGTCGTGATGAAACGGCGGCGTTTCCGAGGTGTTCAGTATGGTCAGTTCTTCGGCCAGCAATTCCACCTGGCCGGTCGGCATTTTCGAGTTGATTGTGCCCTCGGGCCGTTGGCGCACGTGACCTTTGACCTGGAGTACGTATTCGCCGCGGACGCGCTCGGCCAGGGCGAAAATCTCCGGCGAATCCGGATGGAAGACCACCTGCAGCAGGCCCTCGCGAGCCCGCAAATCGATAAAAATCACCCCGCCGTGGTCACGGCGGCGGTGGACCCAACCGGCGACTTCCACGGTTCGGTCTATATGGCTTTCATTGACCTGACCACAATAATGGCTGCGCATGCTGATTATCCGTTGTTGCGGTGTATCACAGTAGAAAAGACGCGGAATTTTAGGGTCTGACCGCTAGCCTGGCAAGCCAAATCGGGGGTTTGCCGGTCCGGGAACTACTTGATTCTAACTCGGTACCGCTCGGCTTCAACCAGACGACCTGCTGGTGGTCGATTTTGCGGCGTCCGTGACGGTTTTAGCGTCGGTCGATTTCTTATCGCCGGACTCTCCTGTCGCAGCCTTTTTCTTGTCTGCCGGAGCGCTCTTATTGTCGTCACCCACCAGGTTGCGCTTGTTACCGGTCTTGAAATCCGTTTCGTACCAGCCCTTACCCTTTAGCCGAAACCGCGGCGCGGACACCAGCCGCTTCAGGCTTTCCTTGCCACACGAGGGACAGGTCAGCATCGGCTCATCGCCGACCTTCTGCAAAGCATCAAGATAATGCTCGCATTCCTTGCATTGGTATTCGTAAATTGGCATCTAAGTTCCTGGCTATCCTGATGGCTTTGGCAATACCTCGGTAGATGAGGTTTAGCCGTCGTTTTTCAAGTACCTGTCACCATCAGCCGATACGCAGCATAGCCTTATCCAGCAACCATGTTGGCAACAGGCGTTTCAAGACCGCTGAAAGTACGGCCGGTGTCGTCACCCGATAGCGGGCTCGCGGCCTTTTGCTGGTTATCGCCTTGAGCACAACGTCGGCCACTTTTTCCGGTCCGAGCGCAAATTTTGAAACAGATTTCCCGCTCTTATACCTATCGTGCATTTTCTGATATGCCTGCTGGTGCGGGCTGCCCCCTGCGGTTATTCCCTCCGCAAACAGACTGGTCGCCGTTTGCCGGAAACGGGTCTCTATAGGGCCGGGTTCGACCAGCGACACGAAAATACCGGATCCCATCAGCTCGAGACGCAGCGTGTCACTCAGGCCCTCGAGTGCATATTTGCTGGCGCTGTAGGCGCCGATATAGGGCATCGCGACAAATCCAAGCATCGAACTCATCTGCACGATTCGCCCGGCGCCCTGTTTGCGCATCAAGCGCAGGGAAAGACGAGTGAGCTGGTGACAACCGAACACATTGACCTGGAATTGCTTCTCGAGGGTTTCCCGGGTGACATCCTCCAGGGCGCCTGGTTGACCGACACCCGCGTTGTTGACCAGGGCAAACAACTTGCCTTCGCAGGCCTGATCCACCTCCACCATGCAATTGCGTACCGATTGCGGATCGGCGACATCCAGGCTAATCGTCTCATAACCCGCCTGCTCCAGCTCCTCGATATCTTCCCGGGTACGCGCAGTGGCGAAAACCCGGAAACCACTATCCTTCAACAAATCGACGGTTGCCCGTCCTATACCCGAGGAACACCCCGTCACCAGTACGCTTTTGTTATAGTCGCCTGCCATTGTTTTCCGTCCCTTATTCAGTACACCGATAACGCCAATGGATCACGCCCCGGAAGAACGCCTGCAACAAGCCAACCATCTGCAGCAGCAGGGTCAGCTGGAAGACGCCGCCGGATTGTATCAGGCTCTGGCCAGCGATTACCCGCAGGACCCACGAAGTCGATTCGGGCTGGCGATGGTAGAAGTATCGCGAGGCAATCCGGCTGGTGCGATCGGCCATTTCGAAGCGGCCCTTAAGATCACTCCGGACATGAGCAATGCCCGTCGCTGGCTGGCGCGCTGCTGGCGCGCTGTGGACGAAAATGAAAAGGCGGTTAAGAATTTCGAAGCCTGTACCGACGAGGCAAGTTGCCCAGCGCCCGAACTGCTCGAGCTGGGTGAGGCCCGACTGGCGGCAGGTCAAATCGACAAAGGCCGTGCGAACCTGGAAAAGTTCGTCGAGCAGACTCAAAGCCACCCGGAAGCACTGCTTCATGCCGGCCTTAGCTATCACCAAGCGGGTCTGCTCGATGACGCCGCCGAACGGTACCGCCAGGCTTTGGAGCGCGATCCAAAGCTGCAGCTGGCAAGGCGCAACCTGGCTGCCGTTTTCCAGGCACAGGGTCATTTGGATGAGGCCGAATCACTTTACCGGCAGGTGCTTGAGACAGAGACCGGCAACCACGAGGTCTGGCAAAACCTGGGAACCCTGCTCAAGGACAAAGACCAGCTGGCGGATGCGTTGAACTGCTACGAGCGGGCAATGCGTTTGTATCGACTGCCCTGCCCCGGCGACCCGGCGAAAATACTGCAGCAAAACCCCGACGCAAGAATGACCTCCTTGCATCACCTGAAATTACAGGCCGAGCAACTTGAGTACCTGCGCAACCGGGGACGGCTGGCGCCGGCGCACGCCAACCTCGCTGGGCTATACCGTGAAGTTATCGTGGAAATCGCGGCGGCGAATCCGACTTCTCATCGCGTCGTCATGAACGAAGAGCAATTTGCCCGTATCGGCCCGACCAACGCCCGCCTGATGCACCTGACCCCGGCCAATGTCGTCCCCGGCGGCGCACTCAACCCTGAACTGGACTTTGCGAGCATCGAAGACAGTTATTTCGCGCACAGCCCCGCGATGACCGTGATCGATAACTTCCTGAAAGCGGACGCCTTAAAGAGACTGCGCGACTACTGCCTGGAATCCACGGTCTGGTTCGACTTTCGCAAAGCAGGAGGTTATTGCGGTAGTTATATGCAGGATGGCTTCGGCAATGACCTGATGATGCAGCTATCCGGAGAATTACGCGAGAAGCTGCCGGAGATCCTGGAGCAACACCCGTTGAACCAGATGTGGGGCTACATTTACGACAGCGAGATGAGCGGGATCACTGCCCACGCCGATTCTGCCGCCGTCAACCTCAATTTCTGGATCACGCCGGATGAGGCCAACGAGAATCCCGCAAGCGGTGGCCTGGTGGTTTATACGAAAGAAGCGCCCGCGGAATGGGATTTTGATAAATACAACAATGAATATGATGCCATTGAAGCCTTTGCCCAGGATTCAGAATCGGTGGTTGTGCAATATCGTTGCAATCGCGCCGTGTTGTTTCACTCCAACCTGATTCACAAGACCGATAACATCCATTTCAAGACCGGTCTGGAAAACCGGCGAATCAACATCACCATGCTGTTCGTCCAACGCGCCGGAGCGTAGAACCCCACAGACGCTCTCCATGATTCACCTGTCCAGGACCTGCCGAATAAAGTGGCCGCATCGGCAAGGCAACATTGGCGCGAAATGACCAGAAAGCCCCCAAGTCCTGCAGTATTCTAAAAGCCAACTTTGGATGCTCGATCGCCGCTGATACTATGAAGCGGCGAGTCTTATGCATTTTCAACCAGGGAGTCCCGGTTTATCCGGATATAAGAGATACCATTTTTTTTGTGACTGACTGTAAAAAGGAGTTTTAAAATGCGCACGAGAATCTTGATAACAGGCTTGCTGGCAATGATCCTGACCGGCTTTGGCCAGGCAGCGATGGCTGCCGATTACGGCTTTTTCTATTCATCGCAAATTGGTTCCACCAAAGTCGATGGCGGCGGATTTAGTGACAGTGATATCAGCTTTCATCCCGCTATCGGCTATGACTTTAATGACACCTGGGGAGTTTCACTGGGTTATGACAGTTTTGGCAAGCAAGATGATACCTGTGGCACCGGTTGTTTCATAAAGCTCAGAGAAGCCACGGGTTTCAATCTTCGCGTGGTCGGCACCATGCCTTTGAACGAAAAATGGTCCCTGTACGGCTCGGCCGGCTGGCAACACTGGAAGCTTAAGGCCAAGATAACCGATCAGGGTGTTGTAACCTTGCCCCCATCGGAAGATGGCGATGAGTTCGTTGTCGGTGTTGGCGTGAAAGTGAAGGCTATTCCGAAGTGGAACTTGGAGTTAAGAGCTGGTTTTGACTACTTTGAGGCCGACAGCGTGGATATCAGCACTTTTTATGTCGGTGCAGAGAAGAAATTCCACTGATCGATCTATGATAGCGCAAGTAAAACAGGCCGCTTTGCGGCCTGTTTTTTTGCGCCCGGTAAAACCTCAAGATGACTGCGCGGTTCGGTCAATTTCTTCCTGTAATTTTTTAACAGTGGCCACCAGCATTGGGTAATTGATAAGCTCGTCTGCGTCATCTCCTTGCGCATGCGGATCAGCAGGCTCTTTTTCCGGAATCATCACCTTTTTCAAAGTGATCAGGCAACGTTTCAAGCCTGCTTCGGCAGGTTGATAAATCGAATTAACACTTATCGATAACTCCGTTATTGCCTCGGCAAACAGAGTTTTAATGCGTGTACTCCGCGAGTCCTTCTTTTTTTCAAGCAGCTCCAGAATTTTATCGGCGATCTCTCTTTGAAGGGTCGCATCAATTCTTCCCTCGTTTATCCTATGAAGCCAATTGTCGAATCGTTCCATACAACTTGTTCCCATGGCACTCTCTGCTGGTCTTTCAGGTTGGTTTTTCTTACTCACGACATTCGCTGAGCGAAGACCCGTGGTTTTCGTTTCCATCATCGGGCGAGTTTGAATTTGTCGGATTTGGCAGGCACAAGCCGATCATACGAAACGTACCAATCTACGTTGCAAGCTCAAATCCATGCGTTTTTGAGCAAATGACCAGAGGGGTTTTTGAGGCCGGGGAAACTTTTGAAAGATCGACTACATGTCAAAAGATAGCATCGGCCCTGTTGACTGTTCGACCGGGCTCATCGTTTTTTTTAACCCCGCCCGGGAACCTGATTACCGAAAAACCTCCTTGCCGCGGGGAGCTGCAAGGGTTTTTGGCGGACGAGAGATCACCTGATGCCGGAACCAGCCACCCGGGAAAGTGCCGTTCGCCTGGCCCAGCCGGCTCCTGCTCAAGTTTGACGCGAGAAGCCGCCGCCGGCGATTTCAACGCTGGCCGCTACCAGGAGTTCAGCGATTCCTTAGCTTCTCTGCTTCCTTCTTGGCCTTCTTCGCCGCCTTCCGCTCTTTTGGCGTCATCAGCGGTTGCTTCTTGCCTTCTTTATTCGGGCTGCGATCTTTTGACATGGTGTTCGTTCCCTTGTTCGCGCACTCAGACTCATTATACGGCGAAATGGCTAATCCTCGCTTTGGGTCGCTTTTTGCCGGTGTAACGGTCTCACCGTGGGCCGACCGATAATGCTGGAAGCCAGGATATATCTCGATTCACCCAGAGACTGTCGCAGGATCAGTAACCCCGCTCCAGATCAACTACCGAAAGCATCGGTTCGCCGGCGATATAACGGCGCAGGTTCTCCTTGACCAGGATCCACCTGCGCTGTCCGGACTTGTCCGAGCGCGCCGATACATGCGGCGTAATAATAACCCTGGGCAGGGTCCACAATTCATGGTCGGCGGGTAGCGGTTCAGGATCGGTCACATCGAGTCCGGCGCCCGCCAGTTCGCCTCGTTTGAGCGCCTCAACCAGGTCGTCGGTCACCACGCTACGCCCGCGTCCTGTATTGATGAAATAGGCGGTCGGTTTCATCGCCTTGAAAAAAGCGGCATCGCACAGAGCGGTCGTCGCCGGCGTCAGCGGCGTCACATTGACGATCGCATCGGCTTGCGGCACCAGCTCCATCAGTTCATCGGCGAGCCCTACATACTCGACAAAATCCGGTCCTGCGCGACTACTGTTGCGAGTCGCAATTACCCGCATACCCAAAGCATTTGCTTTTCTTGCGATTTCGGTCCCGATGCCGCCCAATCCGACCACCAGCATGGTGCGACCCGGAAGTTCCCAGGTGCCTGCATCGCCATGCTCCAAGACACGATCCTGGCGCGCCTTCGCCTGTTGCCTGATGAAAAGATCGAAACGCCGGTTCAAGGCCAACAACAAGGCGATAACGTGCTCGGACATGGCCGGTCCATACAGGCGTTGTGCGTTGGTCAACAGCACGCCTCGCTCCTGCAAAGTGTTGTCGGCGGTGCATCGACCAACACCTGCGGACATTGTTTGCACCCAGATCAGCCCGGTGCCGGCCTTGATGGCCGACAACAAACAAAAACCCAGGAAAACCTGGGCGTCTGAAATCTCCCGCAAGATCGATTCGCTATTTGCCGCAGCAACCAGTTCGACCCCGGGTGCGACCTCGGCCAGCCAGTCGATGCGCTGCTGTGAGTCGGTCAGCACCACGATCTTTACCGGCTTCCGCCAGTTGGGCAGATCACGGCTCGCGGTTTCGCTTGCGCGCAGGTCAAGGCTGGCAATTAGTTCGACCGCTTCCGCACTTTGTGCGTGCACTTCTTCGATCGGTACGAAGATCATGGCGAGCAGAACGGCCAGCAGGCCGGGGAGTTTCAGATGCATGGACGACTACCTTTGGTTGCTGACCGGATTTAAGCACACTCCGGTCCGTTTCGCGGCAGCGTATCAACTGCTAAAGCTTAATCCGTCCTTGCCCGCGTCAACCTTAATCGTTGCACCGGGACCGAAATCTCCTGCGAGGATTCGTTGCGCAAGCGGGTTCTCCAGTTGTTGCTGGATCGTACGCTTCAAGGGTCTGGCGCCATAAACGGGGTCGAAACCGGCGTTGGCGATCCTTTCGCTGGCTGCGTCGCTTAGTTCCAGAGCAATATCCCGCTCGGCCAGCCTGGCGGCCAGGTGAGCGACCTGGATATTGACGATGGCACGAATATTCTCGCGCGACAGTGGATGGAACACGACGATATCGTCCACCCGGTTGATGAACTCCGGACGGAAGTGCTGGCCGAGGATATCGAGCACCTCGGATTTCATTTGCGCATAATTTGCCTCGCCGCTGAGTTCCTGAATGCGCTGCGAGCCCAGGTTGGATGTCATCACGATCACGGTGTTGCGAAAATCGACTGTGCGTCCCTGGCCATCGGTCAACCGGCCATCGTCGAGTACTTGCAGCAGGACATTGAATACATCCGGATGCGCTTTTTCGATTTCGTCCAGCAGGATCACCGAATAGGGCCGGCGCCGGATCGCTTCGGTCAGATAGCCGCCTTCTTCATAACCCACATAGCCCGGAGGCGCGCCGATCAGTCTTGCAACCGAATGCTTTTCCATGAACTCGGACATGTCGATGCGGACCATGGCGTATTCGGTATCGAACAGGAACGCCGCGAGCGCCTTGGTGAGTTCCGTTTTGCCCACGCCAGTCGGCCCGAGAAACAGGAAG
>JAPUHG010000083.1 GCA_027297845.1 Gammaproteobacteria bacterium
TGCTCGCGCCGATTATGTCGCGGGGCTGTTGCGCTTGTATCTGGGTGAAACCGCCGCGGCGCTGACCCATTTCAAACGGGTAACCCGGGCCGACCCCAAAGACGCCTATGCCGCCTATTACCTTGGGCAGGTGATGCTACAGGTGAGCCAGCCTGACAAAGCGCTGGCATGGTACACGAAGGCCATGGAACTGGATCCATACCTGCGCTCGGCATACTACAGCGCCGCCCTGGTTTTGCGGCGACAGGGCGATCGGGAGCAGGCGACCCGCATGTTGGCTGATTACCAGCGATTCAAAGACAATCCACGGGCGCGGCTGGCGGAATTCAAGTACACGCGCATGGGGCCAAAGGCCGAGGTAATCGCATTGGGTGGCGGTACCGAACGCGAGCCCGCGGAAGTCGAGGGGCCGGTTTTCGCCAGTGCCATCGCACATCTGGATGGTCTTCCGATTGGCGATCTGAACAGCGCCGATATCGACCAGGATGGGCAGCAGGATTTGTTTATTGCCGCGCCCGGGGGTTCGTTGGTCCTGCTCGGTAACGCTGGAGCTTTCCGGCCGGTATCTGCGCACCCGCTGAGCGGCGTTAAAAATATTCGCGGCGCCCTATGGGGGGATATCGACAACGATGGTCTGCTGGACGTTTATTTTTGCCGCGACGGGGAGAACCAGCTTTGGCGGCAGACCGCTGCCGGAGAATGGCAAGCAGACACTGCCGATCCTCTGAACAATAACGGCCGCTGCGTTGGCGGTGCGGTTTTCGATGCGGATCACGATGGCGATCTGGATTATTTTCTGGTTAACAGCGATGGCCCGAACGAACTGCTGAACAACAACCTCGATGGTAGTTTTCGTCCGCTCGCGGCGAGCCAGGGCCTCGCAGGTCGCGGACAGGGTGGCCGCCAGATTCTGGTCGCAGATCTCGACAGCGACCGCGACGCAGACCTGATCGTGCTAAACCGGCAGCCGCCACATGACGTGTACCTCAACGACAGGCTGTGGCAATACCAGCCCGCCGATGATATGGCCGATTTTGTCGGGCAGGCATTGAATGCGGTGGTCGTTGGTGACCTGGATGCCGATGGTCGGGTCGAGATTTATGGTGCGGATCCTGAGGGTCGGCTGCTGGTTTGGTCGCGATCGGCAACCGGCGCCTGGCAGCGCAGCGAAATCATGCGCAGTGCATCTGCGGCAAATTGGCTGGCCCTGCAGGATTTCGATGGTGATGGTCATGATGAGTTGGTCTGGGCCGACGATGCCGGCACGAAGCTGATTGCGTTGTCCGGGGTAAATGCCGGATCCGAGACGGTTGTCAGTTCTGTTTCGTCGATCGCCCGTTTGCCACTGGTACGCAATGGCCAGAAGGGGGCGTCATTGCTCCTGCTGGACCGCGATGGTGAGCTCACAGAACTGCCACCGGGGCCCGGTCGACACGAGTTTGTTCTGCTGGCACTGACCGGTAAAGAGGAAACGGCGGAGTCAATGCGTTCGAATCAATCCGGCATCGGGACTCAGATCGCATTGCGGCACGGCGCGAACTGGACAATGAGTAGTACCTTCAGTCGTGACTCGGGGCCCGGTCAGAGCTTGCAACCGCTGGCGATGGGCCTGGCTGGAAGCCAGACCGCGGATTTTGTCGCGATCAACTGGTCGGATGGCGTTTTTCAGACCGAATTGGACCTGGCGGCGGGCCAGTTTTACAAGATTTCCGAAACCCAGCGTCAGCTTTCGAGTTGCCCGGTTTTGTTCGCTTGGGATGGAACGAAATATCGATTTATCAGCGACCTGCTCGGCGTCGGCGGCCTGGGGTTTTTTGTATCGCCGGGGAAGGCGGCGGAACCCAGGCCCTGGGAATATTTTTTGTTTCCCGATGGCGCGCTGGTAGCGAAAGACGGATTTTTGCAGATCAAGTTATCCGAACCCATGGAAGAAAATGCCTACCTGGACCAGGCGAGAATTCATGTTTATGAGCTGCCGGTTGGCTGGTCGATGGTCATGGATGAACGCATGGGTACCGGTCTGCCGCTGGTCACTGGCGAGCCGATTTTTTATCGTCACGTGGACTGGCCGGTATCGGCACACAACCAGCTGGGACAGGATGTAACCGAACAGATATTGGCGGCGGATCTGCAACCGGCCGAGACCGGCGCTCGCGATCATCGCTTTGTTGGCAGACTGGCGCAGGAGCAGCGGCTCACGCTGGATTTTGGCAAGCCACTGGTGGCGCCGGTCGCTGGCGCCAGGCCGGTACTGGTGGTCGATGGCTGGGTCGAGTACCCGTACTCGCAAACCGTCTTCGCGGCATGGCAAGCTGGCGAGTCGTATACGCCGCCCAGCCTGGAATACAGGGACGGTGATGGTGCCTGGCACATGCTTCACCCTGAGTTCGGGTACCCGGCCGGAATGCCCAGGAAGATGTCTTTGCCGCTGGATGGCCTGCCGGAGGACGCAGACGCACTCAGGTTATCGAGCAATCTCGAAGTGTACTGGGACCGGGTCGGGATCGCCTGGGCCGAGGAGTTATCCGGCTACCGGCATGAGGTATTGCCCGTGCTATCGGCGCGCATGGCGCGCAGCGGTTTCCCGCTGCGTACGACCGGTCCGCAACGGCAGCCCCACTATCGGTACAGCAACCGTAGCCAGTACTGGGATACTCGTTATATGCCCGGTTTTTACACGGATTTCGGCCCGGTTACTGAGTTGCTGAGCGAGCATGATGATGCACTCGCCATCATCGGTCCGGGTGAAGAGGTCCATATGAAGTTTGCGGAGCCCGCGCCGCCTGCCGATGGCTACCGGCAATGGCTGGTGCTCGAGGCCAGGGGGTATGCCAAGGATATGGACCTGTATACAGCGGATGGCGAAAGTGTCGGGCCGCTGCCGCAAAGCCTTCCGTTAGCCGCTGGCGTGGACCAGCAGGCAGAGCAGATTAGCAAGCGCGATGAGCTGCATTCGAGGTACAATGCGCGGTTTCAGGCTGGCCGGTAGTCCCGGCCTCAACGACCCGGACGACGAGCGGCGCCATAACAGGCGCAGGTTCGCAAAAAACTCACATGCAAAAAGAACCGTTGAAGCGTCGGCAATATGTGCCGGCGGTAGGACCAAAACTGCACAAGCTATTGATGGTGGTCTTCGGGCTGTTTGCCATCCTCGCCATCAATTCCGTTTATCTGGGCGGGATTACGCTGGCTGAATGGTTCAGTGGAGCGACCTTCCAGGACTATTTCTACCAGTGGATGTTCCTGGTTCACCTGATCCTCGGTCTGATCATTGTCTTGCCGGTTGTCGTCTATGGCACCATTCACATTACAAACGCCAGGCACCGGCCGAACCGCCGGGCGATCAAGGTCGGTTATGCGCTGTTCGTGTTCGCGCTGGTGCTGCTTGCCAGCGGACTGGTCCTGACCCGCGGTCTGCCATACCTGGAAGTGCGCCATCCGGCCACACGCGAAATGGCCTACTGGCTGCACGTGATCACGCCCTTGCTGGTGGTCTGGCTGTTCATCCTGCATCGCCTTGCCGGCAAGCGGATCAACTGGAAAGCGGGTGGCGCGGTGGCGCTGGTCGCGGCCGGTTTTTCCCTGATCATGCTCGGCATCCAGTCGCAGGATCCGAGAATGTGGAATGTCGCCGGTCCGGAATCCGGGGAGCAGTATTTCTTCCCGTCGCTTTCGCGTACGGCGACGGGTAATTTTATCCCGGCCAAGGCGATGATGATGGATTCCTATTGCCAGGATTGTCATGCGGATGCTCATCGCGGATGGGAAGCGAGCATGCATCATTTGTCCTCCTTCAATAACCCGGTGTACCTGTTTTCCGTGCGCAAAACGAGGGAATTTGCGCTGCAGCGGGACGGTACGGTTCAAAGGGCAAGATTTTGTGCCGGCTGCCACGATCCGGTGCCGTTTTTCAGCGGGGCGTTCGACGATCCCGAATTCGACGACGTCAATCATCCGACAGCACAGGCGGGCGTTACCTGCACCAGTTGTCATGCGATCACTCATATCAACAGCCCAAGGGGTAACGCGGATTACACGATTGAAGAGCCCATTCATTATCCGTTTGCCTATAGTGATGATCCGGTGCTGGCGTGGGTCAACCAGATGCTGGTCAAGGCCAAGCCTGAGTTCCACAAGAAAACCTTCCTCAAGCCGCTGCATAAAACCGCGGAATTTTGCGGTACCTGCCACAAGGTGCACCTGCCGGTGGAGTTGAATGATTACCACTGGCTGAGAGGCCAGAACAGCTATGATTCTTTTCTTCTTAGTGGCGTGTCCGGTCACGGTGTGTCCAGTTTTTATTACCCGGATAAAGCACAAACCACCTGTAACGGGTGCCACATGCCCTGGCAGAATTCGGGCGATTTCGCCGCCATCCCGGACCCGGTCAGCGGTGAGTTCCGCATCCACAATCACCAGTTTCCAAGCGCCAATACGGCGATTCCGCAGATGGTGGGCATGGCGGACTGGGTCAATGAAGCGCATCGCGAATTCCTGCAAGGCTCGCTGCGGCTGGATCTGTTCGGGCTGAGACGCGGCGGTGAAATCAGCGGCGAGCTAATTGCGCCTTTGAGACCGGAAGTCCCGACGCTGGTCCCCGGCGAAAGCTACCTGCTGGAAACCGTATTGCGCACGCTGACGCTGGGTCACCTGTTCACGCAGGGGACGGCTGATTCGAACCAGGTCTGGGTGGAGATTACAGTATCCGCGGGGGACAGGCGCATTGGCGGTAGCGGCGCCATGAATGAGCTCGGCGAGGTTGACGCCTGGTCCTGGTTCGGCAACGCCTATGTTGTGGATAAGGAAGGCCATCGGATAGACAGACGTAACCCGGAGGATATCTTCATCAGCCTGTACAACCACCAGATTCCACCGGGTGCGGGCGAGGTTGTTCACTATCGGTTTACCTTGCCGGAGGATGTTGCAGGCCCGGTAACCGTCAGCGCGGCGCTGAGGTATCGAAAATTCGATACCACGATGATGCGCTATGTACTGGATGACCCGCAGGCGGTTAACGATCTGCCGGTGGTAACCATTGCTACCGATTCGATTACGTTTCCGGTGACGACCCAGGTCGTGGGCACTGCGCCGACTCCGGATATACCGGAATGGCAGCGCTGGAACGATTACGGTATCGGCCTGCTGCGAACCCCCGGCGCCGGTGAGTTGCGCCAGGCTGAGGAGGCGTTCCGGCAGGTCGAAAAACTGGGCCTGGCCGACGGCCCCCTGAACCTGGCCAGGGTTTATCTGCGTGAAGGGCGTCTCGATGAAGCCGTGGTCAAGCTTGAGCAGGCGGCCCGGCATGAGCCGGCTGCCTATCCCTGGGTGGTGGCTTGGTTCACCGGGCTGGTAAACCGGCAGAACGGCTTTCTCGACCAGGCGATCGAGAATTTCCGGAACATCCTCGATACCCGCTACCAGCTTGCCCGTGATCGTGGTTTTGACTTTAGTCTCGACTACCGAGTCAGCAACATGCTGGCCCAGACTCTGCTCGAACGAGCGCGGCTGGAGCGGGGCGATGCACGCCAGGAAAAACGCGACTTGTTTGCCACGGAGGCGATTGCCTGGTATCGCCATACATTGACTATCGAGCCGGAGAATGCCGAGGCGCATTACGGGCTGACGCAGGCTTATGCACAGTCTGGCGAAACCGGTTTGTCGGAGCAGCACCGCCGCCTGTACCAGACCTACAAGGTTGACGACAATGCCCGTGACCGCGCCATCGCGCTGGCCAGGCGCATGAACCCGGCGGCCGACCACGCCGCCAACCCGGTGGCGATTTACGATCTGCAACGCGAGTTCGATACTACAGGGCTTTCCGCAAACCAGGCGTCGGAATAAACGATATGAATAACGACGAAAAGCAGAATCTGGCAGACGAGCTGGAGCCGATGGAGCAGGATGACGCGATCATCGGCCAGGTGTTCCGCTGGTCATTGCTCGTCATGATCGGGCTGGCGCTGATCGTGCTGATCGTGCTTTTTGCCGGCAGCCGGGAGGAACAAGCTTTACCGGTTGCGGAGGCCCCGCTGGCGGGCCCGGAGGAGCTGGCGGAAACTGGCGAACAGTCGCCGCCGCAGGTTGGTTTTTCGGATATGGCAGACGAGTGGGGCATAAAATTCGTCCACGAAAACGGCGCTTATGGCGAACGTCTGCTGCCTGAAACGATGGGCAGCGGCGTCGCAATTTTCGATTTTGACCGTGACGGTGATCAGGACCTGTTTTTTGTCAACGGAAAGAGCTGGCCGTGGCAGGGAGAAAGCGATGATGCGACCCAGGCGTTATATCGAAACGATGGCGAGCAGGGCTTCACCGATGTCAGTGCGGCAACCGGCGTCGACATGAAGCTGTATGGCATGGGCGTAGTCACTGCGGATTTTGACAACGATGGTTGGACGGATATTTTTATCACGGCGGTCGGCGGTAACCGCCTGCTGCGCAACATAGACGGCGACCATTTCGTTGACGTCACCGCTGCCGCGGGAGTTGCCGGTGACAACACCGCCTGGAGTACGGCTGCGGTTTTCTTCGATGCGGACAATGATGCTGACCTGGATCTGTATGTGGCTAACTATGTTGAATGGTCACGGGATATAGATCTCGAGGTTGACTACCAGTTGACTGGCATCGGTCGCGCTTTCGGGCCGCCAGCCAATTACGCCGGAACACAGGCTTATTTTTATCTGAACAATGGCGACGGAAGTTTTAGCGACAGGTCCGACTGGGTGCAGGTGTTCAACCCGGCAACCGGCCAGGCGATGGGCAAGGGATTGGCAGTTGTACCGATCGATCTGAACCACGACGGCTGGATGGACCTCGTGGTCGCCAATGACACCGTGCGAAATTTCGCGTTTGAAAATCTTCAGGGCCACGGGTTTCGGGAATTGGGACTCGATCTGGGCCTCGCTTTTGACAACGCGGGTCACGCGACCGGAGCGATGGGCATGGATGTGGCGGCCTATGGAAACAATGGCGATCTCGCCGTAGCCATCGGCAATTTTGCCAATGAAATGACATCGTTTTATGTCGCTCAGCAAGGCAGCACCCTGTTCACGGACGAGGCAATTCTGGCAGGGATTGGTCCGCTCAGCCGCAAGGCACTTAGTTTTGGATTGTTTTTCTTTGACTACGATCTGGATGGCCGGCTGGACTTTTTTCAGACCAACGGGCATGTGGAGCCGGAAATCAATATTGTCCAGCCAAGCCAGAATTATCGACAAGCCAGCCAGTTGTTCTGGCAATGCGGTGAGGACTGTCAAAGACAATATGTGCCTGTCGCGGAAACTCAGGTCGGCGATTTGGCGATACCCGTTGTTGGCCGGGGAGCCGCCTATGGTGACCTCGATGGTGATGGCGATCTTGATATAGTGATAACCCAAAGCGGTGACCGGCCGATAGTATTGAGAAACGACCAGCGTGGCGGACAACACTGGTTACGCGTGCACCTGGATCCGAGTGAATTCGGTCAGAGCCCTATCGGTGCGGTTGTGACCTTGTCCAGCGGCGGTGTGACCCAACAAAGAACGCTGAACCCGACGCGCAGTTACTTGTCCCAGATGGAGCTGGTCCTGACTTTTGGTTTGGGCACAAACCCGGAAATAGACGGACTCTGGATACTCTGGCCGGATGGTCGGAGCGCAGAGGTTTCCGTGCCAGGGGTGGACAGGGAAATTAAAGTAGCGTGGCCGGACAAAGACGGCGTAGCCGCGGTGGCGCCAAAATAAACGTATGAATATGGACAGCAGTGGTTTATCTAATGAGTATCACTAAGACTTTGAATTTCGGAATCCGCAGATGGGTTTTCCTCACACTGGTATGCGGTTCATGGTTGATCGTGCCGGAAACAATCGCGCAGGAAAACGAGACGCCACAGAACATGGAAATAGTTCTTGTGGAGATCCCGATGCCGGATTTAACCCGGTTGAAGCCGGAGATCCGCAATCTGATCGAACCGGCCATCGCAGATTTTGAGGCTGGGCGGGACCAACTCGACGGAGTGGAGCTGGGGTATCATTTCGCTCGTCTGGCGATGTATTTCCATGCCTACCAAATGTTTGACCAGGCCAGGGCTGGGTACCGGAATGCGGTGCTTCTCGACTCGGGGAATTATCGGTGGACCTACCTGCTCGGTATCGTGCTCGCAGCACTCAATCAACCTGATCGTGCGATAGCAATGTATAAGCTCAGTCTTGGGCTCGAGCCGTCGAATATTGCCGCGCGAATCCGACTGGGTTCGCAGCTTGTGCGCCAGGGCGCCATCGAAGACGGTGAGGTGCAATTGCAACAGGTTTTGAGACTGGACAACAGGAACGCGGCGGCTCTGGTGGGAATGGGCCAAATTGAGCTTGAGCGAAAGCAATACCAGAGGGCGACCTCCTTTTTCCTGCGCGCACTGGATTCACAGCCGGATGCGGGTTATTTACACAGTCATCTGGCGGCAGCCTATGGTGCGATGAACGACGATGCCAACGCGGACCGGCATCTGCAGCAAGTTAATCAGCGTATTCCGGTGATCGAGGATCCGGTTCTTTCTTTCGTTAATGCTCACCAGGTTGCTCCGGCGGAATATCTGCGCATAGGTCGGGAGTTGGTGCGAGCAGGAAAACATTCGGCAGCGGTCAAGGCGTTTCAGTTGGCGACCGCTATCGATCCGAGTTTCCAGCTGGCATTTGTCGCGCTGGCGGAAAGTTACCGGGAGCTCAAGCAAGACAGAGCCGCCTACGCTGCGATTGACGAAGCGCTTAAGCTCAGGCCGTCGGGTCCGAGGGTAAATTATATCAAGGCCGTGTGGCTGGATCAGGATGGCAGCGGCAGTATTGCGGTCGGTTATTATCGCTCCGCACTGAACGGTCGCCCGGAATTTGCCAGGGCGCGTTTGCTGCTCGCCAATACGCTAATGAGATTGGAGCGCTTTGCCGATGCTACCGTACAATATCAGCGAGTAGTCGCGGAGGATGAGCAGAACAGGGTCGCGAGATATCTGCTTGGCATGGCCTACCTGGTACAGGAAAATTGCGCCGCCGCGATTGGACCCATTGGGGATTCGCTGGCCCTGGGTTTTGTCAATGTCAGGGCCAGGATTGTAGCTGCCCGGCTTTTTGCCACCTGTCCAGCCGCTTCTGTCAGCCAGCGGGAGCAGGGCCTGGGCTATGCGCGCGACCTTTATCGTGAGTTGCCCGGTGCGGATATGGCGGTAACGCTGGCAATGGCCCTGGCAGCCAACGGAGATTTTGCCGAGGCCGAGGAATACCAGGCGCAGGCGATGTTCGAGGCGATTCGTAATCAAGACGCTGAACAGCAAGCCATGTTGTATGTCGATATGCAGCGATATCAGCAGAAAAAACCAGCGCTCAAGTCATGGCCGGATGGAGCGGAGATATTTTTGCCGCCCGGCAATCTTCGGGAATCGAGGTCGTCGGCAGGGCAGTCCGAGACTGCCGGGTAGCAATAACGACCGGCGAGGGACAAGCCTGCGCCGGCAGGAGACAGCAATGGGTTTCAAAACAGAGCAAGACGTCGAGAAATTTGCCGAATGGCTGAAAGAGCAGATTCAAGGGATGAGTCGCCATGTCTATGCCAGTGGACTGTTTTCCGTAGAGGCAACAGGCCATTGTGTCTGGTCGGTGCCGCATCTTGTGTTTCTTGGTCAGATCTGGCCAAAAGATGACCGCTCAAGTAAGTACTGGGTTATTTCGGGACTGGATTTGCCGACGGACCATTTTGAGGAAGGGCTGGCCGCGACGCCACGCGAAGCTTTGCGTCACTTTTCGATGAAATGGCAGTTGCAGAGTTCCAAAGTCGCGGAGCTGGGCGAGCAGGGCGGTAGTGATGGCGCCGTATCATCTGCTACCGACTGGCAAAGAATCGCCGATGGTTTGCAATCGAATGCGGAGGCGCTTTACACGCTGGTCGAGCGCGACGAGTTGTGGGATGCTGAAAAAGGCGCTGTAGACAACGTTTTGGCCGCCGTCGGACAGCAAGGGGCTGATGAGCCGGTACAATAGCGGGTCGGAGGCCTTACTTGACGCGCGTGACACGCACCGACTTGTTGACTCCTTCGACGCTGAGCAAATAGCTGTTAAATGATTTGCGTTTGATGGTGGCTATCGGGTGACTGGAGCCACGCCAGGACAAACTGGAATTGACGTCTTTCTGCATCCAGACCTGGCCATTTTCCAGTCTAAACACGGTCCTCCCGTCCCAACCGTCGAAATCGTTGATTATGCGGCTGCTAAGTTTTTTAATGCCCTTGTTGGCGGCCTGGTTTTCCAGGCCGAAAAGGTCCTGATAGCTGGAGACTCCGGTTATCGGTGCCGACTCGGTTGCGGGTTCTTCCTGGGCAGGGGCGGCGGCGGATTGAACATCCGGTTCCGGAGTTGGTGGTGTAACCGGAGTACCGGTCGCCGGTTTTACGGGTGTTACGACAGGTGCTGCGCCGGGGCTGGCCCCGGCTAATCTGTCGAAACAGGCAAGGCGCGTGTTCGCGTCCTTAATAGCGGCACAGTTTGCCAGCGATTCTTCGGCAAGACCGTAGCTTGGCGCAAGCAAAAGGCAACAGGGGACCGCAAGCAATATCAGTCGATTCATGATCATTTGATCCTGTATGGTTTTTCTAATCCAAACATATTATTCATTGGCCCGCGAGGCAAGTCTGGTACTTGCCCGGCTGGCGAGAAGCCGCATAATGTGGCCACTTAGACAGGAATTATTTTGACCGATTCAAAAAACCTACACGCCGATAAAACCCGCCATTACATGCTGGGACAGGCCGCCCACAAACTAGGTCAGCTCGAACAGGCCAGGCAGCATTTTGTCGCGGCATTACAGTTGGACCCCGAACATGCAGATGCGTTGCATTCTCTGGGTAGCATTGATGCTGCGTCAGGCGAGCTTGCTGGCGCTGAAAGGCTGGTTAGGAAGGCTATTGCCGTCAACCCCATGCAGGCGAGTTTCCTGAACACGCTGGGCAATATCCTGCGGGCGCGCAAGGAATACAAGGAGGCCGCAGCTGTGTACCGGCAGGCGTTACAGTTGCAACCAGGGCTCGCAGTAACGCATAACAGCCTTGGCATGGTGTTCAAGGAACAGGGTGACCTGGATCAGGCAATCGAGTGCTATTTCAAGGCTCTCGAGCTGGATCCGGAGAATGCGGCGGTTTACAACAATCTCGGCCGAGTCCTTAATAATCGATCCAAGTTCGACGAGGCGGCCGACGCATTCCTTCGAGCGCTCACGATCCGACCGAAGTTCGCCGAAGTGCATAACAATCTCGGTCATGTTTATCGGGCCCAAAACAAATTGGACAGAGCGGAAGACTGTTTTAAAAATGCAATCAGCTGCGATCCGGAAATGGCCAGCGCCTACCAGAATCTCGGCACTGTGCTGATGATGAAAAGTCGGCCGCTGGATGCGGTAGATGCTTTTTCAACGGCGGCGCGATTGAACCCCGGTGACCTCGTCGCCAGGCTTAACGAGGGAATCAGCCTGCACACAGCCGGAAAGCTGGGCGCAGCGGTTGTGGCCTATCAGGCTGTTTTGCAAATAAACCCCGAGCATTCGGAAGCATGGCTGGCGCTTGGGCTGGCGTTTAATGAGCTCAGGAAGTCGGACGAGGCGTATGCTGCGTTGAAAAAGGCAATTGCCTGTGATCCGGAGAACCCGCGTCCATATGCGGAACTGGCGGCGTTGCATGAGGATTTGAATGAACTTGAGAAGGGGATGGTCGTCGCCATGGAGGGACTGGCGATAGACCCGAGAGACCCGAGAATCAACCTGGAAATAGCGAAGATAGATCGGCGCAATGGCGATATAGCCAAAGCAATAAGCAGGCTGGAACAATTTGACCTGTCGGCAATGGACCATCGCCTGGTGCAACAATTCAGTTACGAATTGGGCCTGGAAAAGGACCGGGTTGGGGAGTTTGATCAGGCTTTCGAACTGTTTGAGATGGCCAATCGCAACGGCCGGATGAACGAAAGATTGGAGCAGGTCGATGCGCAGCGCTTTCTCAGGAAGATTGACGATCTGCATGCTTTTTTCGAGCGTGAAGATGTCAGGGCGTGGCCCACCGCAGAACCAATCGAAACGAACGATACTCCGGTTTTCCTTTTCGGTTTTCCGCGATCCGGTACGACCCTGACAGATCTATTGCTCGATGGTCACTCGATGATTAGCACCCTTGAGGAGAAGCCGACCATTAACGCCGTTGAATTGGCGTTGACCAGCGATGAACCCGGCTACCCGGAAAACCTGAAAAGCCTGGATGGCGGCGAATTGGAGAAGCTGAGGAAGATGTACTTTGCCGAAGTCGACAAGCACGTTGAGCGCACCCGGGGAACAATCATCGTCGACAAGCTCCCGATTCGTACGGTGCACGCAGGACTGATCTGGCGACTGTTTCCAGCAGCGAAGATAGTATTTTCTGCACGCCATCCTTGCGACGTATGTCTGTCCTGTTTTATGCAACAGTTCAACACTAATGACGCGTTTGCCAATTTCTTTAGTCTCGAAGACACGGTCAACATTTACGACAAGGTGATGCGGCTGTGGCAGGTTTATGTCGGCAAACTCAATATGGATATTCACTTGCTGCGTTACGAGGACCTGGTCAATGATCTTGAAGGAGAGGCAAAAAATCTGTTCCGGTTTCTTGGTTTAGCCTGGCAACCGGAAGTGCTGGCATTTAACGAGAAAGCGAAAAAAAGAGGGCGCATCGCGACCAACAGTTACCACCAGGTAACCGAGCCGCTTTACCAGCGAGCGGTCGGTCGGTGGCTGTCCTATGCGGATAAGCTCGCACCGTTCATGGCGATCCTGGAGCCACACATCCGCTACTTTGGCTATAAGGACTCCTGACGAGCTGTTCAGGGAGTGGCCGGCAGACCGGCCATTTCGCGTTTGTCTGCGAGCGATGCCGGTAACGGCGAGTAAAATGGATTGCCCGCTGGCCATGGCCTGGTAGCCGCCTGGCCCTGCTGGTATCGAAGGAGATTCGCTTCTGCGAATTTTTTTGCGGTGCCGCCGGGCATGCTGTTCAGCAGAGTCTGCTGCAGTCGAGCTGCTTCGCCGGTTTCGCCATTGGCCGCCAGTGCCATGGCGAACGCTTCGGCGCTATCCAGAGTGCGCATGGAGTCGAACATCTGGTTCGCTAACGCCAGCCATCGCCTTTTGTCTGCTGCCGCAACCTGCGGGCAACTCGAACCCGAACGAATCAAACCCTGGTTCAAAGTGCCGGAATCTGCTTGCAAGGCAAGCGCGCGCTCCATGGTCGTGATTGCGGCGAGACAGTCACCGCTGGCATGTAGTGACAACGCAAGCCTGAACAACAGCAGTACATCCTGTGTTTTTGCATTGTCGATTTTCTGGAAAAGGCCGACAGCTTGCTGGAATTGTTTTTGCCGCATGCGCAGATTCGCCAGTAACAATTTTGGCGGTTCGGCTTGCGGGTCGCCTGCGATCGCGATTAGGTAGTGCTCTGCAGCCTGGGCATCGTTACCGGTTTCCTCCAGCAACCGGGCTTTGCTGTAGTGCGCCTTTGCCGAATCAGGATTCAATTCCAGCGAACGTTCAACCTGAAATCTTGCCTGCTTCGTATCGCCAAGCAGCTCGAGTACCCAGGACAACGCCAGATGCGTCGTAGCATCGCCCGGTTTGGATTCCAGCGCCCGCCGATAATTTTCTGCCGCGCCAGGCAGGTCACCACGCTCGAACGCAGCGCGTCCGTTATCCAGGTAGGTTCGGGAGTTGCGGTGCAAGGCGCTGAGCTCTATCAGGAGTTGGTCCTCGAACCAGGGTGTGGTGGTTCCCCGTAACGCCATTTCCTGCCGTGCCATGTCCCGGTCATCGCTCTGCCGGTAAGCCATGGCCAGGTAGTAATGCAGCTGGCTTGCGGTGGGTTGAATATCCAACGCCATTTGCAGGCGTTCGATGGCGCTTGCAAATTCCCTTTTTGCGATGTGGAACCTGGCCAGACCGGTCAGCGCCGCCGCACTATCAGGATCGATTTCGAGAGCTCGCAAAAAAGCGGCCTCGGCCTGGTCCGCTTGCTGGTCGTCGAGATACACCTGACCCAGATGAATCCAGCCAGCCAGGTAATCGGGGTTCAGATCCAGGGCGCGCAGGTAATATTCCTCCGCATTATCATAATTACCAAGACGTTGGTGGCTAAAGGCGAGCAGATAGAGCCAACGGAAGTTTTTATCGTCGAGGGCGATGGCATTGGCATAGCTGCCTTGTGCCGGACCGTGCATCTCGTAGGCCTGGTAGAGCATCCCCATGTTTCCCCAGGCGTTTGCTTGTTGCTGCCTGTCGCCCGTTGCGGCTTCGACTGGAATTCGCGCATCCCCGAGCCATTTCTGCACGCCTGGTTCCAGGTCGCTCAGATCGGGATGACTGACCTCCTCGAGCGGCACACCTTTGGCGCAGCCGGCAAAGGCCATTAAGATCGCCACGACCAGCGACCTGGACATGCGCAGGCTAATCATTAACGGGGTTGCCCTCGCCATACTGAACGCGGTGATAGTGATCAGCCGTCAACCTGGCGAAGATTTCCTGCCGTCCGTCCGGCCAGAGTACGTAGAGATCCTGTTTGGCATCATTTTTCCCCAGACCAATGATTATCCGCGGATCGTTTGCCGAGGCGTAGCTGCCATCGCGTCTGGTTCGCCGCCATTTGCTTTTCTTGTCGCCGGCAAGCAAAGCGACCCTGGCGCCGATGACCAGTTGGCCGCTGGCGGACACCAGCTCAAGCCCGAGCCAATGGTTGCGGGTGCCGACCTGGTTGATCAGCAATCGGGCCGGACCATTATTATTGGTTATCAGTACATCGCTATCGCCATCGTTGTCGATATCTCCAAACGAAGCGCCCCGGCTGACCTCCGATAAAGAAAAAACCTCTCCGGATGCGGCGCTAACATCCTGGTAATGCCCGTTGCCAAGGTTCCGATAGAGCTGGTTTGGCTGATGATGTGGATAGGGGTCCTTTATCGCGACAAGTTCCGCGATATGGGTCACTGCGCCATTGACGACCAAAAGATCCAGCCAGCCGTCGTTATCGTAATCGAACCAGGCAACACCGAAACCGGTATAGGAAAAGCTGTCTTTCGCCAGACCCATGGAAACAGTCTGGTCTTCAAACCAGCCAGTACCATCGTTGATGTAAAGGGTGTTGGTTTCTCGCGCCAGGTGGGTCATGAATAAATCATCGTCGCCATCGTCATCGAAATCGGCCGCGTCCACGCCCATGCTGGCTTCCGGGGCGCCATCCATGTTCAATGCCGCACCCGCCATCATTGCATCATCGAGGAAAGTCCCGTCTTGCTGGTTGATCCACAGGAAGTTTGCGGCGCCGTCATTGGCGACGTATATATCCAGCCATTGATCGCCGTTGAAGTCGGTCGCAACAACGCCGAGACCGCCGCCTTCCCCTCCGATACCGGCTTTCAGGGTTACATCCTCGAAACGGCCGTTGCCCAGATTACGAAACAGTTTGTCAGTAGTACCATCGTAAGTTCTGGGTCCGCAATATTCCAAGGTGGCGGTTGAGGAAAAACAGGGAATACGATTTTCCCAGTCAAACGCGACATAGGTCGCTACATACAGATCCTGCCAGCCGTCTTTGTCGTAATCGAGAAAAACGGCGCTGGTACTCCAGCGTGGATCATCGACGCCGGCCGATTCCGTGATGTCGCTAAAACTGCCATCGCCGTTATTTAGTAGTAGCTGGTTGTTACCCAGGTTCATTACATAGAGATCGGTATAGCCGTCATTGTTGATATCACCGGT
>JAPUHG010000084.1 GCA_027297845.1 Gammaproteobacteria bacterium
TGAAAATCTTGACCAACGGCAACCAGTCGCCGTCCGGGTTGGCGCGGATATTCAGATAACGCGCGATCACCTGCAGGGCGTTCAACAACTGGCGCTTGTATTCATGAATGCGCTTGATTTGTACATCGAAAAGGGCATCGGCAGAGACCACCAACCCGGTAAAAGCCTTGATCTGGGCGGCCAGTGTTTCCTTGTTTTTTCTCTTGGCCAAAGCAAAGTCTTTGAGAAATGTATCGTCCTCGGCATAGGGTGCCAGGTTTTGAATCTGCTCCAGGTCATCGATCCAGCCATCGCCAATGGCCGCGGTCACCAGACTGGACAGTTCCGGGTTGCAGTTGTAGAGCCAACGGCGTGGTGTGATGCCGTTGGTTTTGTTGATGATGCGCTCTGGATAAACCCGATGCAGGTCCTTGAATACGGTCTGCTTCATGAGTTCCGTGTGCAGCTGGGATACTCCATTGACCTTGTGGCTGCCGATAAAAGCCAGGTTAGCCATGCGCACCGCACCGCCGTGATCACTGGAAAAGTCGAGTACCCGGATACTTTCCGGCCCCACATCGACCCGGGTTGAGTGCAGTTCTTCGATGAAAAAATTGTCAATCTCCTCGATGATCTGGAAGTGGCGTGGCAACACAGCCTTGAACATGTCCAGCGGCCATTTTTCCAGGGCCTCGGGCAGTAGAGTGTGATTGGTGTAGGAGATGCAGGAACGGGCAATCTGAAAGGCTGATTGGGTGGGTATATTGTGCACATCCATCAACAGCCGCATCAGTTCCGGAACCGCAATTGCCGGGTGCGTATCGTTCAGCTGGATGGCGACGTGATCGGATAGATTATGCAGATTGTCATGCACGTCCAGGTAACGGCGCACCAAATCCTGTAGCGATGCTGAGGTAAACAAAAATTCCTGCTTCAGCCGCAGTTCCCGCCCTTGTGGCGTTGAGTCATCGGGATAGAGCACCCGTGTCAGCGTTTCCGCCCGTACTTCCTGCTGAGCTGCCTGCAGGTAATCACCCTGGTTGAATCGGGACAGGTCAAACAGCTGGCCCGGTCTGGCCGACCACAGCCGCAGCGTATTAATGTGCTTTGCCCCCCAACCGGCAATAGCCATGTCCTTGCTGGCTGCAATCACCTCCTCGCTGGGCTGCCACCTGGCCTCTCCACAGGCGTTGGCATGGGCGGTGCCACCAAAAGGAATGAGGTAGCGGCTTTCCGGGCGTTCGATTTCCCAGGGGTTGCCACCCTGGACCAGCCAGTCTTCTGCTTCCTCGATCTGCCAGCCGTCACACAGACGCTGCCGGAAAAGGCCGTGTTCGTAGCGCAAACCATAAGCAAAACCAGCGATACCCAGAGTCGCCATCGAATCCATAAAACACGCTGCCAGCCGCCCCAGTCCACCGTTGCCCAGGGCAGCATCGGGTTCCTCGTTGAGGATTTCATCCAGATCTATGTTCAGCTCTGCCAACGCCTGGCGGCATATGTCAGTGATGCCGAGATTGGACATAGAATCTTCCAGCAGGCGACCAATCAGGAATTCCATGGAAAGGTAGTAAACCCGCTTGGCATTCGTTTCCTTAATGCGCCGCATGGTGATCAACCAGGGATCCATCAGCCGGTCGCGTATTGCCAGGGTCACCGCGACGCACCAGTCCCGGGGCACTGCGTGTTCAGTATCTTTACCGACAGAGTAGACCAGCCGCTGCAGGATACTGCGTTTGAGATTTTCTTTTTCCAGTACGGGTACCATGGGTGGATGTCTTCGTGCTCAGGAGTAACACGCGATTCAACTACAGATAGCACAAACGTGCAATAGAGAGGGAGCGTTGACAAGCCCTAAAAAGGGCATTTCCTACGATTAACCACGCAAATTCCTGTTGAATACGTTTGTGTGGTTATTTAGGCTGTTATTTGGTCGGAAAAATATTTTATGGACTCCATTAACGACACACTGCGCCAGGTCTTCGGTCTGCATGAATTTCGCCCTGACCAGGAGGAGATCATTGAGCAGTTGATCGGCGGCGGTGATGCTTTCGTGCTGATGCCCACCGGCGGAGGAAAATCACTTTGTTACCAGTTGCCGGCGCTCCACCGCCCGGGTATGGCCATTGTCGTATCTCCGCTGATTTCCCTGATGAAAGACCAGGTTGACGCCCTGCTCGGCAACGGCGTACGGGCAGCGATGTACAACTCAAACTTGAATCAACACGAAGCGCGTGAAGTGCTCAGGCAACTGCATAACGGGGAACTGGCCCTGCTGTACGTTGCGCCTGAAAGGATGATGAACCCGGAATTCATTCAGAGCCTGGAAAACGTTGATATTTCCCTGATTGCTGTAGATGAAGCACATTGTGTATCCCAGTGGGGCCATGACTTCCGGCCCGAATACGCCGCCCTGGGCGAACTCAGGCGGCATTTTCCCGAGGTCCCGATGATCGCGCTGACCGCCACCGCCGATCCACACACCCGCGAAGATATCTTAAATGTGCTTGGCTTGCCCGATGCGCCCCACTACATCACCAGTTTCGACCGGCCCAATATCCGTTACTCGGTGCTTGAAAAACACCGTCCTCAAAGCCAGTTGAAGCGTTTTCTTGCCCGCCGGCAAAATGAGTCCGGCATTGTTTACGCGCTTTCCCGCAAGCGTGTGGAAGAGATTGCGGCTCATCTGCAGGACCAGGGTTATGCTGCTGCGGCTTATCACGCGGGACTGAGCAGCGATACCCGCAAGCAGGTACAGGAGCATTTTGTGAAGGACGATGTGTTGATCGTAGTAGCGACCGTCGCGTTCGGCATGGGAATCGACAAATCCAACGTCCGTTTTGTCGTTCATTATGACCTTCCCAGGCACTTGGAAGCCTACTACCAGGAAACCGGCCGTGCCGGTCGCGATGGCCTGCCTGCCGAGGCCCTTTTACTGTTCGGCCTGCAGGACGTGGCCAAGGCGAGGTCGCAATTGGAAAACAAAAGCAATGAGACGCAGCGGCGGATTGACGCGCACAAGCTGAACTCGATGGTGAGTTTCGCTCAGAGCCTGACCTGCCGCAGACGTGTCCTGCTGGGTTACCTGGGTGAAACGCAGGAGAAGGACTGCGGAAACTGCGACGTTTGCCTTGATCCGCCCGAAACTTTTGATGCCAC
>JAPUHG010000085.1 GCA_027297845.1 Gammaproteobacteria bacterium
CTTTTTTTGCCCTTGGCAAGGCCTTATCGAGATCGCGTTGGCATGCGGCGAACAAATGCACAAAATCGGTTGGCGCAACCAGGCGACGGCGAAAGCTCACGCCAGATGGTAGTTCACCGAGCAATTCCAGGTATTCGGCGGGTGGGTCGATCAGGCCAATGCTAAATCCGGCTTTGATCCCGAGTTTTTTTACTAACGGCGTGCCCGAATAACCGGCCATTTTTCCTACGGTCCTTTAGCGCTGATAACCGGGACATGCCAGACGGCATAACCTTCAGGCTTCAAAATATCCAGGACGATCTGCTTGAACGTGTCCTTGATTTCCTGTTCGCTCAAGGCTGTGTTGTCGGCGATCGTCTTGGCATAGCCGTCTTGCCATGCTTGCATGATCTGGGCAAATGTTTCGCGTTCGACTCGCAGCGTATCGAGAACGATATAGTCAATACGGATATCGTTCATACCAAGCCGGTGCAGCATCGTGAAGCTGTTGCGGCCAACACGGCCATCGGTCCCGGTATTATCAAGCATCGTGATCACGCCGGCGTGCCACATGCGGTCCGGATTCATTTTCCCGTGCTGCATATGCAGCATGCCATAGTCCTCACTGATCAGATGTAACCAGCCGCCGGGCTTCAGTTGTCTTTTCAATCCCGCCAGTACGGTTACCGGGCGTGGCACCGCCTGTAGCATGTGCCGACAGACGACCAGGTCGAAACTGTGTGCCTCGAATTCCAGTTTGAAGGCGTCTTGTTGCCTGAACTCGAGCCTGGGTGCCAGGTCCTGGTAGCGATCCCGCGCGATGTCCAATGAATTCTCGAGCAAGTCGACGGCGATTACTGTTGCCTGCGGGTAAAGCATGGCCAAACGCGAGCTGATCTCGCCGGTTCCACAACCGACATCGAGAATTTTGCAGTCGGCTGGCAGTTGGTAACGCTCGAACAGCGGCTTCTCCTGGGGCCAGATGGCCTGCGCCTGCGCCTCCAGATTTCGTACCATGGATTCGTCGCCCATTTGATCGGCTTGTGGGTTATTTTCGTTTTTCATTCAGTTGTTTTTCATCTTTCCGGCTTTTCCCGGACCCGTGGTTTGTGAGAAGGTTAGCCCGCATATTTTACCAAGGCGGCAGACACCGGAATGATCCAGGCCGACAACACCATCATATTGACGTTTCTCGCCTATCTTGCCGTCGTATTGGCGATAGGTTATATCGCCTGGCGGAGAACCAGCAACCTCTCCGACTATATTCTGGGCGGGCGCCGCCTGGGTAGCGGGGTCGCGGCGCTCAGCGCACAGGCGTCCGATATGAGTGGCTGGCTTTTGCTGGGGCTTCCCGGCTATGCCTACCTGGCGGGTTTTGAAGCGAGCTGGTTGATGATTGGTCTGTTGATCGGAACATACCTCAACTGGCGCATCGTGGCGGCGCGCCTACGCGCCGCGACTGAGCGATATGGTGACTCGCTGACCCTGCCGGATTATTTTGAATGCCGTTTCGATGATAACAGTGGCGTACTGCGCATAGTTTCCGCCTCGTTCATCCTAATCTTTTTTATTTTTTACACCAGTGCCGGACTGGTCGCCGGCGGCAAATTGTTCGCAACCGTTTTCGGCATGCAGTATCAGTTGGCGGTGATTGTCGGCACGGCCACGGTCGTGGTCTACACTTTTCTCGGCGGATTCCTTGCGGTGAGCTGGACCGATTTTTTCCAGGGCATGCTGATGTTTCTGGCACTGATTCTCGTGGCCGTGCTGGGTCTTGACGCCAGTGGCGGTTTCGCCGGTCTGTCAGCCAGCATGGCGCAACAGAACCCGCATTTGCTGATTCCATTTACCAGCGCCGATGGCAGCCCCCTGACGATCATCGCTGTACTTTCGCTACTTGGCTGGGGCCTGGGTTACTTCGGCCAGCCTCACATACTGGCTCGATTTATGGCCATCAAGTCCGTGGAGCATGTCGCGCGCGCGCGTCATATCGCATTGATCTGGGTGACGATCGCGTTGCTCGCCGGGACGATGGTTGGTCTTGAAGGCATCGCGTTGGTAAATCCGGCATTAGAGGGCGCAGATTCTGAAAAAGTCTTCATATTGCTGACCGGTCTGCTGTTGCATCCGGTGATCGCCGGGATCTGTCTGGCGGGTATACTCGCGGCCATAATGAGTACAGCGGATTCACAGTTGCTCGTGGCGTCTTCGGCGATTTCCGAAGATTTCTACAAAGGCTTCCTAAAGCCGGCCAACGTAACCGCCGAAGGCCTGCTGTGGATAGGCCGTTTCGCCGTCGTTGGTATTGCAATCGTCGCGATGGTGCTCGCGCTGAACGCCGACAACACGGTGCTCGAACTGGTCGCCTATGCCTGGGCTGGGTTCGGCGCAGCATTCGGCCCGACGATTATCCTTTCCCTGTACTGGGAAAAAGGCACTTACTTCGGCGCCCTCGCGGGCATCCTGACCGGTGGGTTGACCGTAATAATATGGAAACAGTTATCCGGCGGGCCAGGGGGAATTTTCGATCTTT
>JAPUHG010000086.1 GCA_027297845.1 Gammaproteobacteria bacterium
GGATTGCGACGGCGATCGCGGTCAAGCCAATTACGGTTTCCATTAATTTCTCCTGCTTGCAAAATCGAATAAGAAAATCGAATAAAAGTTAAAGGTTAATGCTCTTCCTGTGCCAGGCTTAAATATACTATGGTCAACATCATGAAAATAAAGGCCTGCAGCACAATAATAAGTATATGGAACACCGCCCACATGAAATGCAGCGGTAGCTTATACCAGCCCAGCAAAGCGATCAGGATAAAGATCAATTCACCGGCATAGAGGTTGCCAAACAGCCGTAGCGACAAGGATATAGGTTTGGCGATCAGCGAGATTCCTTCGAGGATCAGGTTGAACGGAATCGCGGCCCAGTGATTGAACGGCTGTAGCGTCAATTCCTTGGTGAACCCTTTGATACCCTTGATCTTGATGCTGTAGTAGATGATCAGCACGAAAACCGAAATCGACATTGCGAAAGTGATGTTGACATCGGTGGTCGGCACGACCTTGAGATAGGGCACGCCGATGAGCTGAGCAACTCCGGGCAACCAGTCGACCGGTATCAGGTCCATTACGTTCATCAGGAACACCCAGACAAAAATCGTCAGCCCCAGCGGTGCGATCAGTTCGCTTTTGCCATGGAAAGTGTCGCGTACGCTGCCATCGACAAACTCGACCAGCACTTCAACCAACGCCTGAAACCTGGATGGCACACCCGAGTTGGCTTTTTTCGCGACAGAGCGAAAAGAGATCAGGAACAACAAACCGAGAAATACCGAGAAAAACATCGAATCGACATTTAGCGCCCAGAAATTACCCTCACAGTGATTCCAGACCCACTGATCCTCGACCCGGCACACCTGCAGGTTATGCAGATGATGCTGAATGTATTCACCGGCAGTTTGGCCTTCACTCGCCATTCTTATCCCTTTGCTCAGACATCGTGCCCCGATGCCTCAAATCCCGTTTTATCCAGTCTCAACGCTACCCACATTACGCTCTGGGTCGCGATAAAGCCGGCAAAAAGCCAGCCCGCCGCCAATGGCTTCACCAGGGTGAATGCCACGATGAACAGCATCACGCTGAGCATCATTTTCCCGGCCTCGGCCACATACAGGCCGCTGACCAGGGCCTGCGGCTCGCGCTTGAAGCCAGCCACCAGAATTCTCAACGCCAGAAACGTGTTTGGCAGCACGCAAATCATGCCGCCAATCAGGCCGGAATAAGCCGCGGTCTTCCCCGCGGCAAAACCACCGATCACCGCCAGCAAAAAACTCACCCCCAGTTGGGCGGCGAGTATACCGAACATCGCCTTGCTGGCGCTGGCCGGTTTGCTGGTGTTGCTCATCTGCGGAGCATCGGTGCTCACACTACCCCTCGAACATCCCCTGACATCTGCCCCGGGCTATGCCCGGGTACATAAAAACGCCACCACCGATGGTCTTTCAATACGGCGTGTGGCGTCCTGGTTCCCCCCGATCGTCATCTGCCCAGGAGGTGGCTAAAAGCCGACCTATTATAGAGGCGGCCATTTAGACTGGCAACAAAATGGGGGTTTATTTGATGTGTTCGAGGATGCCTTCGAGTTCATCCAGGCTGTTGTAGCTGACCACCAGCTTGCCCTTGCCTTTGGCGCTGTGGCTGAGACTGACTTTGGCGCCGAGTTTTTCACCAAGTTCAGTCTCCAGACGCACAATATTCGGGTCACGGATAGTCGGTTTCTTGTCCCTTTTCCCCCCATTGAGGAGACGCCTGACCAGCGCCTCGGTTTCACGAACCGATAACGCCTTTTTCGCGACCAGTAGTCCGACTTCGGTCTGCTGCCGCTTGGTCGGCAAACCGAGTAACGCCCTCGCGTGACCCATATCCAGCTCACGGGCTACCAGCAGGTTTTTGAGTTGGCTGCTGAGTTCGAGTAGTCGCAGCAGGTTACTGACCGTCGCCCGGGACCTGCCGATGGCGTCGGCGGCCTGCTGGTGGGTCATGTCGAACTCGCGGATCAGCCGATCCAGCGCCTGTGCCTCTTCCAGCGGATTCAGATCCTCGCGCTGGATGTTTTCGATCAGCGCCATGGCTATCGCGGCCTGATCAGAAACCTGCCGCACGATGCTGGCAATTTCCTGCATCCCCGCTATCTGTGCCGCGCGCCATCGACGCTCGCCCGCGATGATCTCGAATTGCCCACCATCGCCGAGCGGCCGAACCAGAATAGGCTGCACCAGGCCCTGCGAGCGAATCGAATCGGCCAGCTCCTGCAGCGTGTCTTCACGCATGTCCTGGCGGGGCTGGTACTGGCCGGGTCTGATCAGGTCGATCGGCAAGGTGCGCAGGCTGTCATTCTCATCTGCCGGCGCGGCACCGCTCAATAACAAATCCAGGCCGCGACCCAGTCCTCTGCGTTTCGCCGGCATCAGTTCATTTCCCTAGCAATACTGTTCATAGTAAAAAGTCCTTTTTTTCTACCCGGTGCTCGCCAAAGCCTGTTGTTGTTCATTCCGGCGATTGATTTCTCCGGCCAGCGCCAGGTAGGCCATCGCACCGCGTGAGTGCTTATCGTGGTAAAGCACCGGCACCCCAAAGCTCGGCGCCTCCGCCAGCCTGATATTGCGGGGAATCACCGTACGAAATACCTGCTCCTTGAAATGCTGGATCAACTGCGCCGACACATCGTTTGACAGATTGTTGCGTGGATCGAACATGCAGCGAAGAACGCCTTCGATGCGCAGCCTGGGATTGACGGTTTCGCGAATCTGTTCGATCGTGCTGACCAGGCTGGATAAACCCTCCAGCGCGTAATACTCGCACTGCATCGGGATCAGCACGCTGTCCGCGGCGGTCAGCGCATTGACCGTCAGCATGTTAATCGATGGCGGACAATCGATAATGATGTAGTCATAGTCGTCAGCTAGCGGTTGCAGAGCCTTGCGCAGTTTGAGTTCACGGCCATATTCGTTGAGCAGTTTGACCTCGGCGGCGGTCAGGTCTTCGTTGCCGGGCAGGACGTCAAACCCGGAATCATCGACTCTTAGCCTGGCTTCCTCCGCAGTACACTCGCCCATCAATACTTCATAGGTCCCGCGCTCCAG
>JAPUHG010000087.1 GCA_027297845.1 Gammaproteobacteria bacterium
AAATCCAGCGCTTCCTGTCGCAGCCGTTCTTCGTCGCCGAGACCTTTACCGGTTCCGAAGGCAAGTATGTGCCGCTGGCCGAAACGGTTCGGGGCTTCAAGGGTATTATCAACGGTGATTACGACAGCCTTCCCGAACAGGCTTTCTACATGGCCGGCAATATCGACGAAGTCCTGGAGAATGCCAAGAAACTGCAGTAATGCAGCCAAGGTCGCGTCATGAACAAAATTGAAGTCAACATCGTCAGTGCGGAAGGGGAAATTTTCTCCGGCTATGCCACGATGGTTTTCGCGCCGGCGCAGATGGGGGAGATCGGCATCGCGCCGCGTCACGCGCCGTTGCTGACCTGTCTGAAGCCGGGCGAAGTTCGTGTGCAGACGCCCGATGGCGAGGAGCATTTTTTCTATGTCTCGGGTGGCAGCATCGAGGTGCAACCGCACCTGGTGACGATACTCGCCGATACCGCGTTGCGCGCCAAAGACATCGATGAGGCGGCAGCGCTCGAAGCCAAACAAAAAGCGGAAGAGACGCTGGCCAACCAGGAAGGCGAGTTCGATATTGCCCATGCCAGGGCCGAACTTGCGCAGATCCAGGCGCAGTTGAAGTCGCTGGCCAGATTACGTAAAAGCGCCAAGCGCTAGGATCAACCCGGATGTACCTGCAAGAGGCGCTGATATCAGCGCCTTTTTTATTGGGGATGTGTTTTGCCGGGCTATGCGGGCGCTGCACGGAGCCATTTTCACTTTTCCGGCAGAGGGATTTTTGGCCCAAAAACCAGCCGGTAAAACGTTAACCCGGTCACTGTTTTTCAACATTCACAGGCCTACATTTGGCACCTAACTGACGAATCAGACAGGGAGAGCGCAATGAAACAGTTTGGTGGATGGTTATTTATATTTGGTGCCGGCTCGATTTTGCTCGGCTTTGTTGGTTATGAATTCAGCCTGTTGATGTGGGTTGATAACTGGGGCACGACCGTTGGCTGGATAATTCGCGTGGCGATGATTGTAGCCGGTGGCGCAGTCTGGTTTCTCGCAAGGGAAGAGACAGCGGAACAGAGCGAGCCATTACCGGAGTCGCATACTATGCACAGCCCGGTGGATAGCACGAACGGGTAGCTCGCTGACAATTAGGATCCGCACAGCCGTTGAGGCTGGAAAAGTGGATGGGAAAAGGCGTCGGCAACGGCGCCTTTTTTATTTGTGCAATTCGCATGATTTCTGCATGATCGATGACCAGAGTCTTGTGGCTATGGGTTGGTGTTTCGATGAGTGAATTTGAATTTCTGGCAGTCATGATGTCAATTATTTTCGGCTTGGCGCTTACCCACGTGCTTTCAGGAGTAATGCGCGCATTGTTCAAACGAGAATATGACCAGGCTCGCCTGGTCTGGAGTGCCTTCGCATGCCTGGTAATGGTTTTGAACTGGTGGACGTTCTTTGTCTGGAGTGATCACGAATACTGGAGTTTCGGCATCTTCCTGGCTCTGGTCATCTGGGCGGTAGGCCATTATGTCCTGGCCAATACCCTGTATCCCCCCGGGTATACCGACGAACTCAGATTCAGCGATATACGATGGCGAGTGCATAGCGCTTTCGTTTTCACGGTTTGCATGGACATTGTTGTGACAGCCATCCGTGGTGATTTGTTAAAGCCATGGTTTTACCTGCCGTATGTCGGCGCATTTGTGCTGATTTCCGGTATTTCGATTACGGTGCGCAACGAGCGATTTCAGATCGTTGTCGCCTGGTGTTTCCTGATCGTCATGCTTTTCTGGTCTTTGGTTGTCAGAAAATTCCTGGCATAAGGTTGGTCATATGAAGAAAATATTCCAGATGGTTGGTTTACCGCGACCGGCAATTGCTTGCTTGCTCGGACTGGTATGGCTGCAAGGCTACGCACAAGTAGTCGACAACGAAAAACAGGCTTCGCCATACCTGGTCGTCCTGGGCATTTCACAGGATGCAGGAACTCCCCAGGCTGGTACGAAGGAACACCGCGGATGGACGGACAAGAAATTCCGGCGATTGGCCGCCAGTCTTGGTTTGATCGACCCCGCCACCGGCCAGAGATGGCTATTCGATGCGACACCCGATTTCCCCGAGCAATTGCAACATCTTGATCGCCTGGCCCCCGTTGCCGGTAAACCTGGAATCAGCGGCATTTTTCTGACGCATGCTCATATGGGTCACTACACGGGCCTGATGTTCCTTGGTCATGAATCCATGGGTGCGAAGGATGTGCCGGTTTTTGCGATGCCTCGCATGCAAAAGTTTCTTAGCGCCAATGGGCCCTGGAGCCAGCTGGTCAAATACCGGAACATTGTGATCACAGAGCTAAAAGACAACGAATGCGTTCGCATCAATAATCGCTTAAGCGTTACCCCGTTTTCGGTGCCGCATCGGCCGGAGTTCTCCGAGGTCGTCGGGTATCGTATCGATGGACCGAACCGGTCCGCCATTTTCATTCCGGATATCGATAGTTGGGAGGAATGGGATAGAGCCGGCACCCTTATCGAGGACATGATCGCATCCGTCGATGTGGCTTATCTCGATGGGTCTTTTTTTGCCAACGGTGAAATTCCCGGGCGAGACATGAGTGGGTTTCCTCATCCGTTTATCACCCACAGCATGCAGCGCTTTTCCACCTTGCCGGTGAACGAAAAGAAGAAAATCAGGTTTATCCATTTGAATCATACGAATCGCGCGATCTGGCCCGCTAGCGATGAGCGCGCGACGGTCATTGATAACGGATTCAGAATTGCTGGCGAAGGTGAAATTTTTGAGCTTTGAGGTTTCATCATCATGACCATGATGCAGGCATAGCCTTGATTTCCGACAGGCTGCCATAGGTCTTTTGTGTGCTGGGAAGCCTGATTTGTTTCTTGAACCTGTATTCGTCATTTGGCAGATGATATTGGATTGCATGTGTTCATCGCTGTCATCGTGGTTGACCGGTTCAGGAGTTAGTTTTTCGGAGAAGGGCAAATGAAGCAGCGACTTTTCGTCTATGGCACGCTGGCACCGGGACGACCGAACGAACACGTGCTGGAGAAAATTGAGGGTCATTGGGAGAAGGCGTCGGTCAATGGCCGGTTGTGCGCTGTGGGTTGGGGAGCGGATTATGGTTATCCGGCCCTGGTGCTTGATGAATCGGCGGAGCCTGTGGATGGGATGATTTTTGCATCTGCTGAACTTGGCGACTTCTGGTCAGAGCTTGACGAATTCGAGGGTGATGGTTACCAGCGCGTTGTGACTTCTGTGAAGCATGAGAATGGGTCGTTGGTCGAGGCATTTGTCTATATCCTGAATGCAGAGAGTGAAAAAACCGTTGAAACGGACTGACCGGACTAGACAAAAAAACAGAGAAAGCTATGCAAGTCATACTCAAGCGATTCGATGACCCCGACGAGGTAACTCATTTTGAGAAGGGCAAGTTTGAAACTATCACCCTGGGTGGCATAACCATCGGTAGGGCGACCTACCAGCCAGGCTGGAAATGGTCGGTCGATGTCGGGCCCGGTGTTGGCGAGCCATATTGCACGGTTGAACACGTCGGCATGGTGGTGTCGGGAACCGCGACCGCGGCGTTCGCGGATGGCAGTGTGACCGAAATGAAAGCGGGTGATTTGTTCCATGTGCCGTCGGACCCGCACGACAGTTGGGTCGTCGGTGACGAGCCGTATGTATCGCTGCATTTTCTGGGCGCGGGCCAATACGCAAAAAAGGCATGATGCAGCAATCGACTCGATATTGTCATGAGAGGATGAGATGACTGGATTGTCTATCAGTACCGCCTACAAGATTGAGACAGATCGATTACTGATGCGATGCTGGTCGCCGGAAGACGCGCCGAAACTTCGTGCGGCTCTCGATGAATCCGACCAGCATCTCAGGCCATGGATACCGTGGATGAAGGATGAGCCAAAGAGCATCGATGAAACAGCCGCCTGGCTGCGGGTAAAAAGGGCGAACTTCGATCTGGGCAAAGACTTCTGGTTCGCTATTTTTGACCAAAAGGATCTGACGCTGGTTGGTGAAATTGGCCTGATGACGCGAGCCGGGCCAGACGCCAGGGAAGTCGGCTACTGGATCAATAAATCGAGCGAAGGCAAGGGCTACGCTTCGGAGGCGAGCGCGGCGGTGATCAGGGTGGCATTCGAAATCGATAAAGTCGAACGCATCGAACTGTATTGCGCGCCGGAGAATGAACCCAGCGTCGCAATTCCGCGAAAAATGGGTTTTCTGCACGAGGCAACGCTTGCCGGCCGCTATATAGACAGCGAAGGCGTGGCTCGCGACAGCATGGTCTGGACCTTGTTTGCGGATGCCTATCCGGACTCAGTGGCGAAAAGTCAGCAAATCAACGTGTTCGACTGTATGGGTCGAAAAATTCTTTAAGCTGAAATATCCTTGAGGTAGGCCTGATTTCGCATCGACTACCGCCGCGTTTATCGGAGTAATATAGGCAGCTCTTTTATTGGGTGAGTGAAGTATTTCCATGAATAACATTAGCCTTAAGGCCTATGACATCCCGGAGCGGGTCAAAACCTATGACCTCGATATGGATGTCATGCACCCGCTGAGGCACAAAATGATCGAAATCGTTCTTGATCTCCTGCCGTTTGATCAGGACGCGACCCTCAAGGTCATGGATCTCGGAGCGGGTACCGGCATTTTCTCCGCGCGAGTGCTCGAAAGGTTCCCGAATTCAACGGTCACCGCGGTCGATGGCGCCGAGGCGATGATTGATATTGCCGCGGAGCGTTTGGGCGCATTGGCGGATCGGCTCGATTGGGTCATTGCCGATTTTCGTCGGTTACCCGCGGAAATACTGACCGCAGGCAGTTACGATCTCGTCATCTCATCGTACGCGCTGCATCATCTCAACGTCGATGAAAAACTGGCATTATTGAAACAGGTGGTAAAGGCGCTAAAACCGGGTGGTTGGTTTTTGAACGCCGACATTGCCATCGCTGCAGATGAATCGATCGAACAGCGTTTGCAGCAACTTCGCATAGCCGGCGTGATGTCGCGTGCACAGGCTGGCGACAAACGCTTCGCCAACGCAGAATCAACACGGAAATATTTGACCGAGATGGAGATCGCGGAAAACGATCAGCCGCAAACGGCAGAGACCGATTTGAGAATTATTCGCGAAGCCGGGTTGCCGGCCGCCGAGATATTCTGGAAGGAGTTGCGGGAGGTCGTAGCAGGCGGACCAAAACCGGTGGCCTGATGCCAATGAACGGCAAGATTATTTATTCGTTACGTATTGCCAGCGTAGAAGACGCCGCGACAATTGCCGATCTTGGCAGACGCACATTCTCAGCAACCTTTACACTTGGCAATGATCCTGATGATATAAGGGCGTATATAAATGAGGCATTTACGCCCGAACGAATACTGGCCGAACTTGAAGAACCGGAGTCGTCTTATCTGCTGGTGATGGATGGCGACAAGATTGCCGGTTACGGAAGAATCAGGCCAGGCGAAGCGCCGCCAAGCGTTGGCGATGCCAACGCGGTGGAGCTGGAGAGGATTTACATAGACGAACCGTGGCTCGGCAAAGGTGCGGGCGCGTTCTTAATGAGTGCTTTGCTGGCGGAGGCAAGAAAAAGAGGGTGCCAGTCGGTATGGCTTGGAGTCTGGGAGCACAATCACCAAGCGATTCATTTTTACGAGAAGTACGGACTCGCGGTTGTTGGCAAGAAGCGCTTCCTGCTCGGTGGCGACAAACAGACCGACCTGGTGATGTCGGGGAAACTCGACTGAAACTACAGGAACCGGTTCCACAAGATCCGAGGTTTTATGACAGACCTTATTCAAAAACTTCAGATAAGAGATGGCATGCAGGGCGCAGTCTTTGAATTGCCTTCGGAAGTCGGTCTGGGTCTGGTGAACAGCACGCTGTCTGATGCGGATTTCGCGATAGCCTTTGTCAATAGCTGCGCGGATGTACGACGCCTGGCCAAAACTGCTGCTGGTGCGCTGAAGGAAGACGGCATACTCTGGTTTTGTTACCCGAAAAAAAGCTCGGGAGTCGAAACCGACATAAATCGCGACAAGGGATGGGAGCCTTTGTCGACCCTGGGTTATCGTGGAGTTCGACAGATTTCCATCGATTCGGTCTGGTCCGCGATACGCTTCCGGGAAACAGGATTTGTCCGAAAGAAGTAGAGAAGGATGAATAACCCGCGGCGGAGTAATCGGAGACTCGCATGAAAAAAAACGACCTCGCTTTGATCGGACTCTGTTCGGACTCGAACTCGTCTTTCATGCGAGGGCCTGCCGAGGCACCCGCGAAAATTCGCGAGGTCATGCATAACGGATCGGCCAACCTGACCTCGGAACTGGGCGTCGATCTCAACGAGAATTCCCGATTTATCGATTTGGGAGATCGTGAAATCGGGGCCGGCGCCGACGCGCTGATGGAAATCGAAAAACACATTGCCGAAATTCTCGATAACGATGCGCTGCCACTAAGCCTGGGCGGTGACCATGCCATCACTTATCCGATCATGCGTGCGATCCATGCCAGACACGGCCCGGTCGGTATTTTGCATTTCGACGCGCACCCGGATCTGTATGACGAATATGAAGGCAATAAACTGTCTAACGCCTGCCCGTTCGCGCGGATCATGGAGAATGGTTTGGCTTCCCGCCTGGTACAGGTCGGAATCAGAACCCAGAATGCACATCAGAAAGAACAGGCGAAACGCTTCGGTGTAGAAACCTACGAAATGAGAAATTTTGACGCAGCGTCTTTTACGCCCGACTTCTCAGGAAAGGTTTATCTGACCATCGACATGGATGCCCTCGACCCGGCCTATGCTCCTGGTGTCTCGCACCACGAGCCGGGGGGTCTGTCGGTCAGGACGCTGATCGACATTATTCATCGCATGGAAGGCAAAGTAATCGGGGCGGATATCGTCTGTTATAACCCGAGGCGCGATATCAACGACATGACAGCGATGGTGGCCGTGAAACTTCTCAAGGAAGTTGGCGGCAGATTGCTAACCGACAATCGTTAGACTTTTTTCACTGAACAAAGAGGGACAAACAATGCACCACAGTCGCCTTGCCGGATTCATAATAGATTGTGATACCGATGATCTGGACTCGGCCGCCGAGTTCTGGAGTAAAGCGCTTGGCTACCCGGCGTCGCGCAGTGACGATCCGGCTGAAGAAAACTATGTCAAGCTGGAAACACCGGACGATGAGATAGACATCGAGGTGCAAAAAGTCAGCCACGAAAGCCGATTGCACCTGGACATCGAGTCCGATGATATCGATTCCGAAGTTGGCCGCCTGGAAGCACTCGGTGCGAAGCGGATTGTCAAAGGAAGGCGCTGGTGGATAATGGAAGCGCCGACCGGTCAGCGATTTTGCGTTATCAACCCTTGCCGCAGCGATTTCGAGTCCAAAGCCAACGCCTGGGAAGACTGACATTCCAATTTTCTGCGGCCTGCTGGCAAGGTATGATTGCCATCTCTTGATTTAATTGGAATCTGATGCCGGTGGATATCGTTATCCTGGCCGCTGGACAAGGCACCCGCATGAAATCCGAACTGCCAAAGGTTCTGCAGCCTTTGGCGGGCCGGCCGATGCTGGAACATGTGCTGGAGCGCAGTGCCGATCTGGATGCCGAGTCGGTACATGTCGTCTACGGGCATGGCGGCCACCAGGTTCCGAAAGCCCTGGCGGATTGGCCGGTACAGTGGATCCTGCAGGAGCAACAACTGGGTACCGGTCATGCGGTCACCCAGGCGATGCCGGGTATCGCCGATGACAGCGTGGTCTTGATCCTGTACGGCGATGTTCCGCTGATCAACGAAACTACGCTAGCGGAGTTGCTGGAAAAAGCCGAGGCGGGCTCACTGGCCCTACTCAGCGTCATGCTGGCCGACCCGACCGGTTATGGCCGGATTATCAGGAACGACCACGGGCAGGCGCAAAAGATCGTTGAGCAAAAGGAAGCCAATGAGACCGAATTAACGGTTTGCGAGGTCAATACTGGCATACTGGCTTGCCATGCCGGGCGCCTCAGGAACTGGCTGGCAAAGCTGGGCAATGACAACTCGCAAGGCGAATATTATCTGACCGATGTCATCGCGATGGCGGTGGCGGAGCAATACCCGGTAGACGTACTGATCGCTCCGGATGAAATCGAGGTAATGGGCGTGAATGACAAACAACAGCTGGCCGAACTCGAGTCGGCGAATCGTGCTGCAAAGGCCGCCGCGCTGATGAAAGACGGCGTGACCCTGCTCGATCCAACACGGGTGGATGTGCGTGGAAAGCTTAGCTGCGGTCAGGACGTCGTTATCGATATCAATGCGGTTTTCGAAGGCGAGGTTGAGCTGGGTGATGGGGTCAACATCGGCCCAAATGTGATTATTCGAAATTCGAAAATTGGGGCCGGTTGCAAAGTGCATGCGAATACCGTTATCGAAGACGCGGAGATCGGCGAGTCCTGCGAGCTGGGGCCGTTTGCCAGGGTCCGGCCCGGAACCGTGCTGGAAGCGACGGCAAAGCTGGGCAACTTCGTCGAGGTAAAGAAAAGTCATATCGGCAAGGGCAGCAAGGTCAATCACCTGAGCTATATCGGCGATACGGAAATCGGCGAGCGGGTAAATGTCGGTGCGGGAACGATTACCTGTAATTACGATGGCGCCAATAAATTCAAGACGATTATAGAAGACGATGTGTTCATCGGCTCCGGTGTCGAGCTGGTTGCACCGGTAACCTTGGAGAAAGGGGCGACCATCGGTGCTGGTTCGACGATCAGCGAGAACACCCCGGCGAATGAGCTGACGTTGGCACGCAGCAGGCAGACCACGGTCAAGGGCTGGAAGAGCCCACGAGATAAAGCTAAGGAATAGCGAGGAAGTGTATGTGCGGCATCGTTGGAGCCATCGCTGAAAGAGACGTCGTGCCCATCCTGATGGAAGGGCTGCGCCGTCTGGAGTACCGCGGCTACGATTCGGCCGGGATAGCGGTCGTCGATGCAAATCAGAAAATGATTCGCCTGCGCCGAGTCGGCAAGGTCAAGGCCTTGCAGGACGGGCTCGATGAAAACCCGGTGGTTGGCGTAATCGGCATTTCGCATACTCGTTGGGCAACCCATGGCGAGCCGAACGAGGTCAACGCGCACCCGCAGAGTTCGGGCGACCATTTGTCGATCGTTCACAACGGCATTATCGAAAACTACCTGTCATTGAAACAGGAGTTGCTCGATGCCGGTTACGAGTTCGAATCGGAAACCGATACCGAGGTCGTCGCTCATCGCATCGATTTTCATCTGCAAAAGAATAACGACCTTCTTGCGGCGGTTCGCGCGACGGTTGCGGAACTGGTTGGCGCATACGCCCTGGTCATCGTCAGCAGCAAGTTTCCCGATCGCCTGATCGCTGCCCGTTGCGGCACGCCGGTCGTGCTCGGCCTGGGAGAAGGTGAAAACTATGTCGCCTCGGATGTGGCCGCGCTCCTGCCGGTAACCCGTCGCTTCATATTTCTCGAAGACGGTGATGTCGCCGATATCACCGTTGCATCAATGAAGGTGCTCGATAGCGAAGGAAATAATCCCGACCGGCCGGTGCGCAAGAGCCAGCTCAGCGAAAACGCGATGGACAAGGGGCAATATAGCCACTTCATGCTCAAGGAGATTCACGAGCAACCCGAGGCCGTGGCCAACACGCTGGCCGAACGGGTTGCCGGCGGCCATTTGCTCGAACAGGCGTTCGGCCACAAGGCGCACGAAGTATTCAGCAAGACCCGGGCGGTACACATCATCGCCTGTGGCACCAGTTATCATGCGGGCCTGGTGGCCCGCTACCAGATCGAACAGATTTGCCGCTTGCCATGCAGTGTCGATATCGCCAGCGAATACCGCTATCGCAATGCGGTCGTTGCTGACAACACCTTGTACGTCACAATCTCACAATCGGGGGAGACGCTGGATACGCTGGAGGCGTTGCGGGCGGCGAAGAAAAAAGGCTACCTGGCCCACCTGGCCATTTGCAACGTGCCCGAAAGTTCCCTGATCCGTGAGTCTGACCTGGTGTTGATGACGCGTGCCGGGCCGGAGATTGGCGTCGCATCCACCAAGGCATTTACCACCCAATTGACGGCGCTTGCGTTATTGGCTATTGCGCTGGGTCGTGGTGGCGCGCTCGATGCGGACACCGAGCAGAAACTGATCGGCCAACTGATGCAGCTTCCCGACCTGTTAAAGCAAACACTCAAACTCGACGAGGAAATCAAGGAACTGGCCAAGAGATTTGCCGACAAGCTTCACGCACTTTTCCTCGGTCGCGGTATCCAGCACCCGATCGCGATGGAAGGGGCGCTGAAGCTCAAGGAAATTTCCTATATTCACGCCGAGGCCTATCCCGCCGGTGAGCTCAAGCATGGACCGCTTGCCTTGGTGGATGACGACATGCCGGTTGTGACGGTTGCGCCAAACAACGAGTTACTGGAAAAACTGAAATCAAACCTGCAGGAGGTTCGCGCCCGCGGTGGCGAGCTGTTCGTTTTCGCCGATCCCGATGCCGGTTTCAAGTCAGAACCCGGTGTTACGGTGCTGACCATGCCAGCGCATGTCGAGGAAATGCAGGCGCCGATAGTTTATACACTGCCGCTGCAATTATTGTCCTACTATGCGGACGTAATAAAAGGCACAGACATCGATAAACCCCGCAACCTGGCCAAGTCGGTGACGGTGGAGTAATCGGGGCGACAAAGCCTGCTACAGAGTCAAACGCATATAAAGCCCGCGCTTCTGTTGCCGCATTTATCGGTGTTATATAGCACCGTCATTTTTACCCACGGTTGGGGTTTTTGCGGCAGCCGCATAAACGGCTATTAACCCCTTAATCAGTATCTTAGAGGCTATTTTCCGCTCCTTTTGGGAATTTGCTGTCATATATACAAAGCGTGGCATACAAAGCCCTCGATCGAAGGCCGCAGCGGTAAGATTGTTGGTTATCGCGCAAGTGATTGGTGTTGGGAGAGTTTCCCCGACCGAAGGCACTGAACAAGGAGAGCATACAAAGAAGGATAATCAAAACCAACAGCCATAGAATTAACTGTTAGACGAC
>JAPUHG010000088.1 GCA_027297845.1 Gammaproteobacteria bacterium
TTGTTGCCGGATGGGTGGACCGTGGTCACCAAGGATCACTCACTGTCCGCCCAGTGGGAGCACACGATTTTGGTAACCGCCAATGGCCACGAAATCATGACCCGGGATCATACCGGCAACTGAAAGTGCGCCGCTCGCCCGCTTCCGTCGACCAGCCTGCAACAGACAAATCCGCAGGAAAATGGGCGTTTCTTTCGGGGCTGGAAACGCGCCTGGCCGCCAGCGCCACACCGCAAAAAACCTTTCTCGAATCCCTCCGCCAGGGCGATGATGAGCTGGCGCGCCGCTTCGACAGGGGCGAAAGGGTTGCCGCCCTGGTCCACGATCGTGCCCGCCTCGTCGATACGCTGGTCGTTTCCGCGTGGCAGCGGAACCTGGGCAGCGACGGCGAGCAATTCGCGCTGGTTGCCGTCGGTGGTTATGGCCGCGGCGAGCTGCATCCGGGGTCGGATGTCGATCTGCTCATCCTGGTAGCGAATGACATCGGAGACGCCGGCGATTCCCTGAACAATTTCCTGGCTTTTTTGTGGGACATCGGTCTGGAACCGGGACATAGCGTTCGCACCGTAGAACAATGCGTCAGCGTCGCCGGGGACGATATCACCGTGGCCACGGCATTGATGGAATCGCGGCTGCTATCGGGCGCTGCGGTCTTGTTCGAGGAAATGCGGGAAAAAACCGGACCCAGCGGAATCTGGCCATCTGAAAAGTTCTTCGAAGCCAAACTCGCCGAACAGGTAAAAAGACATCACCGCTATCACGACACCGCATACAACCTGGAACCCAACATCAAAAGCGGGCCCGGCGGACTGCGCGATATTCAGATGATCGGCTGGGTTGCGAAACGGCATTTCAAGGTTGACGATTTGCAGCAACTCGTACCGCTGGGGTTTCTGACCACTGGCGAGTACCGCCGCCTGCACGCCGGCCAGGCTTACTTGTGGCGGGTCAGGTTCGCCCTCCACCGGTTGACCGGCAGGCGGGAGGATCGGTTGTTGTTCGATCACCAGGTACAGCTTGCCAAACAATTTGGTTACCGCGATGGCCCGCAGAACCTCGCAGTCGAAGCGTTCATGCAACGTTACTACCGGATGGTCATGCGACTCAGCCGGCTCAACGAAATGCTGTTGCAGTTTTTCCAGGAGGCCATACTCCTGCAAGCCGACCCGGAACCCAAAATCATCAATGCGCGTTTTCAATCCCGCAACGGCTTTCTCGAGGCCCGTTCGGCGAATGTTTTTACCCGGCAGCCATCCGCATTACTGGAGATATTCCAGATTCTTCAACAACAATCCGGTCTGCGCGGAGTCAGTGCGACAACCATCCACCTGATTCGCCGCAACCTACGCCTGGTAGACGAAGAATTCAGAGCCAACCCGGCCCACCGCAAGCTGTTCATGGATATCATCAAGGCCCAGGCCGGGGTGACTCACGAGTTAAGACGGATGAACGACTATGGAATCCTCGGGCGCTATATTCCGGCTTTTGGGCGAATCGTGGGGCGCATGCAATACGATTTATTCCACGCCTATACGGTCGATGCACACACCCTGTTCGTGGTCAGCAACTTGCGCAGGTTTGCGCTGCCGCGATTCGATCACGAATTCCCCGCTTGCAGCGAGATCATGCAATCGCTGGATCATCCGGAGGTCGCCTACCTCGCCGGCCTGTTTCACGATATTGCCAAAGGAAGAGGTGGCGATCACTCGCAGCTCGGCGCCGAGGATGCGGCAGAGTTCTGCACCGCCCACGGCCTGAGTCAGCACCAGTCACAGCTGGTTGCCTGGCTGGTACGCAATCATCTGTTGTTGTCGGTTACCGCGCAGAAAAAAGACATCTCGGATCCCGCGGTGATCCATGAGTTTGCCAACCAGGTCGGTGACCAGTCTCGCCTGGATTTCCTTTATCTGCTGACCGTCGCCGATGTACGCGGCACCAACCCCAAGCTATGGAATTCCTGGAAAGCCAGCCTGTTCAGGGAGTTCTACCTGCGCGTGCGCCAGGCGCTCCACAGCGGCCTGGAATCGCCACAAGACCAGGAAGAATTGGTGGCCAATCATCAGCGGGATGCGTTGGCAATACTCCGCGAGCAGGACCACATCAACTTGCCGGCGGACTCAACTCCCCTGCCCTGGGACTCGCTGGGTGCTGAGTATTTCCTGCGCCATTCACCGGCAGAGATCGCCTGGCATACCGGCGTCCTTTTGCGAGCCGGCGACACTGCCAGCCTCGTCGCCACGGTCGGCGATCGGGAGATGCGCGGCGGAACGCCTTTGCTGGTGCGTGCCATTCGACGCCAGGACAGCTTTGCGGTGGCCACTGCCGCGCTGGATGACATGGGTTTGAATATCGTTGACGCGGTAATATCGCCAGCCGGTGACGAAGGCACCCTCGACTCCTACCTGGTATTGGAGCATGACGGCCAGCCATTGCGCGACCAGCACAGACAACAGGAAGTTGCCAACAGATTGCGCCGGGTTCTCGGCAGTGACCAGGCTACGCCAAGGGTTTCGCGCAAGGCGCCCAGGCAGGTGCGCATGTTCAGCACGCCGACCAGATTGAGTTTCTCACCCGATCGCCGCGGCAACGGAACCATCATGGAACTGATCACCGGCGACCGGCCTGGTTTATTATCCGAGGTTGCGCAGGCCTTACAGGCGATCGACGCCCATATCCGGACAGCAAAAATCATGACGATCGGCGAACGCGCCGAAGATGTTTTTTTTATCACCAGCACCGGCGGCGGGCCGCTCAGCGAAGAAACCCAGGAGCTATTGGAACAGCGGCTCACCGATGCACTAAACAGACACTAAAGGCAGAATCTTGAACCCATACCTGGAAAAATTGCACAGCTATCCATTCGAGCGGCTGGCCCGGCTCAAGGAAGGCCTGGAGCCCCCATCCAAGCCACACATTGCGATGTCAATTGGCGAGCCGCGGCACCAGCCACCGCCGTTTATCGCTGAAGCGTTGATCAATGGCCTCGAAACAATGGGCAGCTACCCGGTCGCACTGGGGCTGCCCGAGTTGCGCCTGGCCGCCGCCGGCTGGCTGGAGCGGCGTTTCGGCCTCGGCCAAGATGCAGTCGATGCCGAAAGCATGGTCCTGCCGTTAAACGGCACTCGCGAGGGGCTGTTTGCCTTTGTCCAGTCGGTGATCGACGGGCGCGGTGAATCGCTGGTGCTGATGCCGAATCCGTTTTACCAGATCTACGAAGGCGCGGCGCTACTCGCCGGCGCACAACCTGTTTATCTGAACACACTGGAAGAAAACGGCTTTCTTCCCGACCTGGAAGCGGTCGACGCAGAAACCTGGCAACGAACCGCGATTCTGTTTCTTTGCTCCCCGGGCAACCCAACCGGCGCGATCATGGACCTGGCCTACCTGAAGCGCGCGTTGGAACTGGCGGAAAAATATGACTTCGTCATTGCCGGCGACGAGTGTTATGCCGATCTGTATTTCGATGAAGACCAACCCCCGGCCGGGCTGTTACAGGCTTGCGCTGCCACCGGCAACGACCGGTTTCAGCGCTGTGTCGTTTTTCACAGCCTGTCGAAACGCTCCAGCGTGCCCGGCATGCGTTCAGGATTTATCGCCGGCGATGCGGAATTGATCAAGTCGTTTTTGCTCTATCGAACCTATCACGGCTGGGCCGTACCGCTGTTCATTCTACTCGCCAGCATACCGGCCTGGTTGGATGATCAGCACGCCGCTGACAACCGGCACCTTTACCAGGCCAAACTCGAAGCCGTATGGCCGGTACTTGAGCCGGTCATGGATCTACCCAGACCACAGGCTGCTTTCTACCTGTGGCCGCGCACCGAACAGGATGAAGAAAGCTTTACCCGGGAGGCCTATCGGCAGCAGAATCTAACGCTGTTGCCGGGTAGTTACCTGGCTCGCGATACCGCCACGGGAAACCCGGGTGCAAACCGCGTACGGATCTCACTGGTCGCCCCGGTTGCCGATTGCGTGGAAGCGGCCGAGCGTTTGTGCGAACTTGTGAATAACCTTTAATAATAGATGCTAAGCTAATGAAAGAACTAGAAAAAATAATAAACGTCGCTTTCGCCCAACGAGACGCCCTGGATTCAGATACACCGTCTTCCGAGCTGACCAAGGCGGTCGATACGACGATCGGTATGCTCGATTCGGGTCAGTTGCGGGTGGCGGAGAATTTTGGCGGCGACTGGCTGATCAACCAATGGATCAAGAAGGCCATCTTGTTGTCTTTTCGCCTGAACCGCAATGTCGTCATGGATGGCCTGTTTACCCGCTACTACGACAAAGTGCCGATGAAATATGTTGACTACGATGAAAAAAAGTTTGTCGATGACGGTGCGCGAATCGTGCCGCATGCGCTGGTGCGCAGAGGTGCTTTTGTCTCCGCCGACGTCGTGCTGATGCCATGCTATGTCAACATCGGCGCCTGGATCGGTCCGGGCACGATGGTCGTTACCTGGGCGACCATCGGTTGCTGCGCGCAGATCGGCAGCAATGTTCATATCTCCGGTGGCGCCGGTATCGGCGGTGTGCTCGAACCGCTGCAGTCCGCACCGACCATCATTGAGGACAATTGTTTTATCGGCGCGCGTTCGGAAGTCGTTGAAGGTGTAATCGTCGAAGAAGGTGCAGTGATCTCGATGGGCGTATTCATCGGCCAAAGCACGCGTATTTATGACCGCGAGAGCGACCAGGTCAGTTACGGACGCGTCCCGGCCGGTGCGGTCGTTGTGCCGGGTAGCCTGCCGGCGGAAAACGGCAAATATCAACTGGCCTGCGCGGTGATCGTCAAGCGCGTTGACGCCAGGACTCGGGAAAAAATCGGTATCAACGAGTTGTTGAGAACGGCGAAATAGAGTCAAAAGGTGAGTGAACGGCCCGTGACCCGGCTATACGGAATAAAAAACTGTGACAGTTGCCGCAAGGCGATGAAGCTGCTCAATGATCTGGGGACGGATTACGAGTTTGTTGATCTTCGCGAATCTCCGCCTGGAATCGAGACACTGAATCGCTGGGCTGAGAAAGCGGGGACCGGTCGGACTGGCTGGCAATTACTTCTTAATCGTCGCAGCAGGACCTGGAAGCAGCTCGATGAATCAGTACGCCAGATCGATAACCAGGAAGATGCTTGTCAATTAATGGAACAAAATCCCCTGCTGGTAAAACGGCCGGTACTGGAAGCCGCTGACTTTTTTGCGGTGGGCCTAAACCCAGGCCAACTTAAAAGCCGATTCGGAAACCAAAAAAAAAGATGAGCTCAAAACCCCAAAAAACAATCGAGCTTTGCCAGCAACTTGTACGGCGGCCATCGGTTACCCCGGACGATGCAGGCTGCCAGGCTATTTTATCCGCTCGCCTGCAACAGCTTGGTTTTACAACAGAGCAATTGAACAATGGCGAAGTCAGTAACCTCTGGGCGAGTCGCGGCGATGGCAGACCGCTGTTTTGTTTTGCCGGCCATACCGACGTCGTCCCCCCCGGAGACCTGAAGAAATGGTCGGCCGACCCCTACTCGGGTGAAATCAGGGATGGCCTGTTATTCGGTCGCGGCAGCGCCGATATGAAAGGTGCGCTGGCGGCGATGGTGACGGCCACCGAGGCTTTTGTTGCGGAGAATCCGTCACACGCGGGGACCATCGCATTCTTACTGACCAGCGATGAAGAAGGCCCCGCCGTCGATGGCACCGTGAAAGTCATGGAGAGATTGCTCGAACGAGGCATCGCAATAGACTTCTGCCTGATTGGCGAGCCATCGAGCCAGGAAAAACTGGCGGACAATATTCGCACCGGCCGGCGAGGCTCGCTAACCGGGAAACTGACTGTATTTGGCGAACAGGGGCACGTGGCTTATCCGGATCTCGCCCACAACCCGATCCACCACCTTGCGCCGGCGCTGGTCGAACTCAGTAGTCGGGAGTGGGACCACGGTAACGACGATTTTCCGGCCACCAGTCTGCAGGTCGTTGGCGTCGATGCCGGCAGCGGTGCGAGTAACGTCATTCCAGGGCAGCTGGAACTGCTTTTCAACTTCCGCTACTCACCGGAAAGCAGTCAACAAAGCCTGGTCACGGATTGTCGGGAAATCTTCGACCGCCACGGCTTGAAATATCAACTGGATTGGGAACACGGTGGAGCGCCGTTCCAGACGCGTGGTGGCAAACTGATCGACATCGTTTGTGAAGTTATTGAAAGAGAGACCGGCCAGGCGCCGGACCAGTCTACCAGTGGCGGAACCTCGGATGGTCGGTTTATCGCTCCACATGGCGTCCAAGTCGTCGAACTTGGCTTGCTCAACACCTCGATTCACAAAGTCGATGAATGCACGCCGGTTGACGATCTCGAACAGCTCAGCAAATTTTACCGCCAGATTCTCGAAAGGATTTTGCTCATGTAGGAGGGCCTTTGGGCCCGATAGGAAGATCGATCGCGGCCAAAGCCGCTCCTGTATAGATATTGTTATTTGAAATCCATCGATACCCTGAGCGCAAAAACGTTCGGCTTTTCATCGCCGTTAACGCCATTCTTTACATCGGCGTGCATATAGTTAGCCATGAACCGCA
>JAPUHG010000089.1 GCA_027297845.1 Gammaproteobacteria bacterium
CCCGAGTGGCTCCATGGCCAGGGCGTTGAGGTTGCCAAACAACATGCCCATGGCAAAAAATGACACTATGAGGTCGATCATCAGCGACCACAGCGGCGGGTGGCCGGCCAGCGCCCAGGAAAATGGAAGAAAGACACTGGCAACGATGGCTATGCTCACAAGAGCAGTACCCGCGAGCACCTGCATGCCAAAGCGCACTACCAGTCGCGAATTCAGCAGGGTCGCCAAGCCAAAGGAGAACGCGAGTATTGCGAAGTAAACTGGGAACATTTTGCCCAGTTCGTACTGCAACTGAAGAATCTGCTGACACGAATTGAGATATCCAAAAAAGCTGCCGGACATCAGGCCTGTGACCACTGTGTAGCCCATGGTAACCCGTGTGCCTCCGATCTCACGTACTCTGCCCGCGACCCGTCTGGGGGAAAAAGGGATCCGGTGCGCGGGCGCCAGCGTTTCCTCCTGTCGGAATGAAAACCAAGTGAGCGAAATGATGGTGAGCAACAGGAAGGCGTAAAAAATGGCCCGCCAATCGGCAACAATCAACAGTGCCTGACCCATGGCCGGCGCCACGATGGGGACGAGGATGAATATCGAGATGATGAAAGACATCACGCGGGCCATTTCACGGCCCTCGAACTGGTCCCGGATTAGCGCCACCACTACAATCCGGGGTCCAGCAGCGCCCAGACCCTGCAGAAAACGTCCGGCCAGCATGCCGGAAAAGCTGGTGGAGAATATGGATACCAGGCAGCCGATGAAAAATACGGCAAAACCGATGTAGATGGCTGGCTTACGGCCCCTGCTGTCGGAGAACGGCCCAAAAAAGACCTGGCCGAAAACAATCCCGAAAAAGAAGATCGAAATGATCAGTTGCGCGTCATTTGCATGTGCAGCGCCGAGTTCCTGGCTGATTTCCTCCAAAGCCGGGAGCATCGCATCTATGGCCAGCGCCACCACGGAGAATACCAGCGCCATCAGCGCCACAAACTCCAGCAATGGAATGGAAAGCTTTGCGTTCCTGGTCATGGGACCGGTGGTATGGATGCAGTCTGCACTGCCGCGGCAGCGACTACGAGTATTACGGGACCAAGCCAACGCCAGGCTGATGGTTCGCTCTCGGGTCTGCGCTCGATACGCAGTTGATCGAGAGTCGATTTCTCCATCAGAATTCCAGTATGTCGTCTCGGGCCTTGAGCAGCAGTTCGAGTTTGCCGTCAGGCAGCAAAAGCCCGCGGTCAAAATCGAAACAGGACAGCATTTCGTGCATCTCGATCTGTGAATGGGGGTGAGTTGCCAGTTGTTTAGTCTGCCGCAGCCTCACACTCATTGCGTCTTCTTGCATAACACCGTATTGCTTGTTTTCCAACCGGATCGCAAGGTGGTGGATCACAAAACCATGCGCCCGGGTTCCGTAGTACAGGTAAGGCCGCAAAACATTGTTGAAGGCTCGCAAGGCCGGATCGTCCAGATAACAAAGGAAATCCCACAACAGGCAAATATCCAGCCTGGTGCCATCGGGAAGCTTCAACAATTTTTCGAACTGATGGTGTAATTCTTTGGCATTGGAAATCTGCTGCAGTTCCGTCACCACCGGTTCACAAAACAAGTCGATGAAGTGAATCCGGCATTTGAAGCGGGAGAAAAATTCGACCGTTTCCGGTAACGCACCACCCACGTCAAGAATGGTCAGACGACGACCCGTATCCAATGAATGGAACAGCGACGGAAGCAGCTTGCTCGGTTGAATGGCCATGCCGGGCACCAATGCAGAAGCTGGTGTATTCATAGCAATTTGTGTTGACACTGTGTTACCCCGCATAGGGTGCAAACACCGGGGACACGGGTGCCATATACGACTTGGTGCTCACGAGGCGGCGTTCAGCCGCTTTTCAGCGTTAGGCCGGATTCCTTTCTATCGGTGTCCTTCACCGGGGCAGGCCCAGTACCAATACCGGAATCCTTGATGGAGGAGCCGGCGCGGCTTGAATTTCCAACTTTTTTACTTACCACAGAAGAATCCTGCTTGACGACTTTGCCGGGATCCATTTCGATACTACCCTTGAAAAGAGCGCCATCTTCCAATTGCACACGGGGCGCGACTATATTTCCCCGGACTCTTCCAGTCTTGGAAATCAGTACTTTTTCGTTGCCTGCAATATTGCCTTCTAATACGCCCGCAACGACCACCATCTTGGCGGAAATATTGGCTTTGACCTTGCCGGACTCACCGATTTCTACGTTGTGGGAACTCTCAACGATGCTACCCTTGATGTGTCCGTTGATTTTCAAATCTACACTGGCCTTCACGTCACCGATAATTTCGATGCCCGGCCCGATCACAGCAGACTTGGTGGCGGGAGAATTTACCTGTTTGGCCACCGGAAGATCTTCTCGCATCGCGATGGATTCCTTGATCTGGGGACTACCCTGCTTGACGCTTTTGTGTTTATCAAACATGCCTGTCTCCTTGTATTTCAGTGTATTGGGGGTGGTTATCCTAGCAAGTTGTCCGGCTTGCGACCAGCCATTACATCAAGTTCCGGTCGACATCTCCTTTGATCGTGCCGCCGCCAACGCCTGTTCGGGTTCAAAGCGTATCTGACAATACCCGTACGATTTTGTCAGGCAGCAGGATATAGAGCGCGCCTTCGGGGCCGACGCGCACATCTCGAATCCTGGCTTCTAGTTCACCGAACAGTGCTTCTTCGGCTACTACTTCACCATTGACCAGATCCAACCGTCGAACTTCCCGATCAACCAGTGCGCCCACGAACAGATCACCTTTCCACTCCGGGAACAGGTCGCCCTCGTAGATAGTCAGTCCGGACGGCGCGATCGACGGTAGCCAGTAGTGCACCGGCTGTGCCATGCCCGGCCACTCGGTGTAAGGTGAGATGATCGCTCCGTTGTAATCCAAGCCGTAGGTAATGGCCGGCCATCCATAGTTGACCCCCGCTTCGATTCGGTTCAGCTCGTCACCTCCCCTGGGACCGTGTTCATGCAGCCAGATTGTGCCCGCGCGGCTGACGACTAGACCCTGGGGATTGCGGTGCCCGTAGCTGTAAACATACGGAGATTCCGGGAACGGATTGCCCTGCGCGGGTGAGCCATCGTCGTTCATCCGAATGACCTTGCCAAGTCCACTCGATACAAGCTGTGCAGCTTCACGATAATCGAAGCCATCACCCGTGGTGAGCAGCATGGAACCATCGGCCAGGAAGGCCATGCGGCCACCGTAGTGCACAGGCGTTGCCCTGCGAGGTGCATTGCGATAAATTATTTCCACGTTTTCCAGCCGGTTTTCCACCAGTTTTCCACGCGCGATCACGGTGCCGTTATTTTTTGGACTGCCTTCAGCATAGGAAAGGTAAACCAGGCCGTTCCGGCTGAATTCAGGGTGGGGAAGTACATCAAACAGGCCGCCCTGGCCAGCAAAATATACTGCCGGCACGTTTTCAATCGCTTCCCCGATCTGGCCAGAGGTATCGATTCGCCGGAGCTGGCCGCCCAGCTCCGTCACCAGCGCTGAACCGTCCGGCAAGAAGGCAATACTCCAGGGCAGCGACAAACCATCGGCGAAAGTTTCCAAGCGGTATTCGAATGCGGCCATGCGTGTCGACACAGCCAGGGCGAGTAGGCAAATCAGGAGACGGCCATTCATTGAGCTGTTTATATTCCAGTCTTTTTAACCAGAGCGCTAGTGTGGTTTCCTGAACTAGTTGTGCTAGCCTTGTCTGATGTTCGTTCCGAACCCGGCAACAGGTTAAACAATGATGATAAAGCATACATGATCAGA
>JAPUHG010000009.1 GCA_027297845.1 Gammaproteobacteria bacterium
TTGATCAGGTTCTGCAGGAACAGATCATAGGCCTTCTGTTCGACCTGGCGCGCCTCCTGCATGGAACGCCACAGCCGAAGCCGCGTCTCCTCGCCGATATCGTCATTGGCAAAGTCTTGAGTTTCTAAATCCGAAGGACCACGCATGTGCTTGCTCAATAGGGGTTGGAAATCGGCAGTTCGTCCGCCGGGAACAGGGTGATTATGCGCGCACCGTCCGCCGTCACCACCAACTCTTCCTCGATCCTGGCCGCTGAGAAACCATCCGACGCCGGGCAGTAGGTTTCAAGCGCGAACACCATACCTTCCTTGATCTCGCTGGGATGCTCAAACGAGCACAACCGGCTGATGATCGGGCGCTCATGCAGGGCAACCCCAATGCCATGGCCGAACTGCAGGGCGAAGGCCTCCATCTCATTGGCACAGCCGAATTCCTCGGCCTTGGGCCAGACTTTGGCGATTTGATCGGTGGTCATGCCTGGCTTCACCAGGGAGATGGATGCGTCGATCCATTCGCGCGCCTTCTTATACGCATCGCGCTGGGAATCTGTCGCCTTGCCGACATTGAATGTCCGGTAGTAGCAGGTGCGATATCCCATATAGGCCTGGATGATATCGAAAAAGGCCTGATCGCCGGGCCTGATGATCCGATCGGTAAAGTTGTGCGGATGCGGGATACAGCGATCACCGGAGATGGCGTTGATCGCCTCCACATCGTCGGAGCCGTGCTCGTAGAGATATTTATTGGCCAGGGCGACGATGTCGGATTCGCGCACGCCCGGTTTCAGCTCTTCTGAAATCATCTGATAGACGCCATCGACCATCGCAGCGGCCTGGTTGAGCAGCGTAATTTCGTCGATATTCTTGATCTCCCGCGCGTCGAGCATAACCTGTTGGCCGTCGCGGATCTCCAACCCCACCTTCTGTAATTCAAACAGCATTGGCGGCTCGACGATATCGACCCCGACGGGCATCTCGGCAACGCCGGTCTCCACCAGCATGGCCTTGATTTCCTCGGCCGCCGATTTCATCAGCCCGGCATCGGGCGGTACCGTGCCACGCAGACCCAGCATGCCGGCATGGCAGCAACCCTGCTTCAGCCACGGAGAATGCAGCCGGTGATGCACCGCCGCCGAGCCAAAATCCCACAAATGCGGATCGGCATCGCCGGCGAGCAGCGCATACCGGCAAGCCTTGTCGCGCGACCACTCGCCGATCGCGGTCGATGTGATGTAGCGAATATTGTTATTGTCGAAACACAGCAGAGACCCGAGCTCGGAATTTTTCAGCGCCAGGCGTGACCGTGCCAGCCGGTAATCATGCAAACGGCGGAAATTGATCCGTTCCTCGAAATCGACACCGGTATGACCCGGCGCCGGGATCGGCCGGTCCCAATTATAGCCCGGATCGATATCGTCTGGCGTAATGACGGTCGGATCACTCAGCTTTGCGTCGCCACTGTCAGGACTCATGGATGAATACTCCTGCTGGCACAGAAATTTGATGGGCCTTAATGCCGAAACGGCGTCCAGGCAGATTCTGCAATCGATTGCGGAAAACTGACTATAATCGAACGGACCTGTCAATCCAAGGCGATGACCACCGTCTCGAGTTTTGCGCGGATATCGTCAGGCATGGGGGCTGCCTTACGAGTCTCCAGGCCAAAAAATACTTCGACCACCTCTTGAGTTGCGCACAGCACGCCGGTTTCGGCATTTGTCATGCGCTGACTCATGGTTAGGCTTTTGCCGCCAAGCCGCGTAAACGCACTTTCGATGAGCAACAGGTCTCCGGCGCCGGATTCGTGATGAAAATCGGTCTTTATGCTGGCGACCACGGTGACCACGCCACGCTCCTTGAACGTCACGTGGCTCATGCCGATGCGCGACCACAGATGCCACCCCGCATCGTCGAAAAAATGGCCGTACCAGCGAACATTCAGGTGACCGAGATGATCGCAATGCCAGGGAAATACGACCGCGCGGTGAGTTTCCTTCCAGCCGCCCGCGGCGCTGGTTTTGTTAAACTCTTCCATAATTACGCAATCCCAGACGTTTTAGCTTTATATCGCCGCCATGCTAAAGCGTTTTTCGTTCAGACGGAACCAGACCGCTGGTGCCATTCCACGTGAGTGGATTGTGCCCAAGCAGCGATTGCGGTCCGGCGGCGCGTCACTTCGCGTTCGGAAAAGCGCGGCCAGGGCTGCTCGAAAATGGCAAGCTGCGTAGGCGTGAGATCGGGAGGCGGCGGGCGTTCGTACAATCAGCCCCCCTTCTGCTCGTCGCGGCGATACCATGGGAAATAACGCTTGAGAATTCCGTTCAAAGTAGAGTCGAACGCCAGGCCGAACAGCGCCAGCGCCAACACGCCGACAACGGCCTCATTATGGTGTTCGATTGATTGCGCGTTAGTCAGAATATACATGCCGAGACCATCGAGCGAGGCAAAGAATTCGGCAATTACCGCACCGACGAGGGCGCGCCCCGCGGCGAGGCGAACGCCGGCAA
>JAPUHG010000090.1 GCA_027297845.1 Gammaproteobacteria bacterium
CACGATTTCCGCGAATTCCGATACCAGTATTGGTGAAATTATTGCCGAGGCGATGGACACCGTTGGCAAGGAAGGCGTGATTACGGTTGAGGAGGGCACGACCCTCGAAAATGAACTGGACGTCGTTGAAGGCATGCAGTTCGACCGTGGTTATTTGTCTCCTTATTTCATCAATGACCAGCAGAGCCAGACCGCCGAGTTGGAGAATCCGTTTATTCTTCTGCATGACAAAAAAATCTCGAATATTCGCGACATGCTTCCCCTGCTGGAAAGCGTTGCCAAGGCTGGTCGCCCGTTGTTAATCGTCTCCGAAGACGTTGAAGGCGAAGCGCTGGCAACCCTGGTGGTCAACAATATTCGCGGCATTGTAAAGGTTGCCGCGGTAAAGGCGCCGGGTTTTGGCGATCGCCGCAAGGCGATGTTGCAGGATCTCGCGATTCTGACCGGTGGCCAGGTGATTTCTGAAGAGATCGGCCTTAGCCTGGAAAAGACCAGCCTCGAAGATCTTGGCGAGGCCAAGAAAGTGGTCGTTAGCAAGGAAAACACCATCATCATCGATGGCGCCGGTAAGGCTGACGAAATCAAGGGACGGGTCGAGACGATTCGCGCCCAGGCCGAAGAAGCAACTTCCGATTACGATAAAGAGAAGCTGCAGGAACGGGTCGCCAAGCTGTCCGGCGGAGTTGCCGTCATCAAGGTCGGTGCTGCGACTGAAATCGAGATGAAAGAAAAGAAGGCGCGGGTTGAGGATGCTTTGCATTCAACCCGCGCTGCGGTTGAAGAAGGCGTGGTTGCCGGTGGTGGCGTAGCCCTGCTGCGTGCCATCGCTGGACTCGCCAAGCTCAAGGGCGAAAACCACGATCAGGACATGGGCATCAATATCATGCGCCGTGCGATGGAGGAGCCCCTGCGCCAGATCGTGAGCAATGCCGGAGAAGAGGCATCGGTCATATTGCAGAAAGTAGCCGAGGGTAAAGGCCAGTATGGTTACAACGCAGCGAACGGTGAGTTTGGCGACATGATAGAGATGGGTATCCTCGATCCGACCAAGGTTACCCGCCTGGCGTTACAAAACGCCGCGTCCGTTTCCGGCCTGCTGCTGACCACCGAAGTGATGGTTGCGGAAGCGCCGGCCGATGATGCAGCAGGAATGCCTGGTGGCATGCCCGATATGGGCGGCATGGGCGGCATGATGTAAGACGCCTGAACACGATTCTGTCGTGTAAAGCCCCGCTTCGGCGGGGCTTTTTTTTGCGCGTTGCCAAACCAGGCTCCAGCTGTCAGATTGTTGCGCATGGACTGGAGTGAAGCGGAACTGGAGAGCCTGCCGTCGATCCTGCGCGGACAAACCGCATCGCGCCTGCGTGAAATCCTTGCGGCCGACCCGAAACTGGATCCTTTGTTGTCGGCCGATCCTGGTCTGCGGACGCAGTTGCTCCGGGTGCTCAGTCTGAGTCCCTTTGCCTGCGGCATCATGACCGGCCGTCCCGATCTTTTGCTGGCGATACTTCACCGTGTCGGTAAGCGGCCGGATTCGCCCGCGGCTCGCCTGCACGAGTATCTGGACCGATTCCCTGTCGATCCTATGCAAGCATTGCGCTTGTGGCGGCAGGAAATGATCCTGGAGGTTATCTGGCGAGACTTGAACGGGCTGAGCAATTTATCTCAGACGCTCGATGATCTCAGCATCTGCGCGGACCTCGCATTGCAGGCAGCCAATCGTATCGCAACTCGGGAACTTGCTGAAAAATATGGTTTGCCAAAAGACCTTGATGGTCGCATGCAGGAACTGGTCATACTGGCCATGGGAAAACTTGGCGGCGGCGAACTCAATTTATCGTCGGACATCGACTTGATTTTTCTTTACCCCTCAGCTGGCACGACAGACGGCCCAAGGCAACTGGACAATCAGCAATATTTTCAGCGGCTGGGTCAACGGATCATTTATTTGCTCGATGAGGTCACGGAGCAAGGCAGAGTTTACCGGATGGATATGCGGCTCAGACCGTTTGGCGATGCCGGGCCACTGGTTCTCAGTTTCAATGCGCTGGAGATTTACCTGCAGGAGAATGGGCGGGACTGGGAGCGCTACGCCTATGTCAAGGCGCGCGCGGTGACCGGTGCGGCGCTATCCGAAGATCTGTTTAATGATGTGTTGCGACCGTTCGTCTATCGCCGGTATCTCGATTACGGTGTTTTCGAATCGTTACGCGATATGCGCGAGATGATTGCCCGGGAAGTGGCACGGCGCGATCTGCGGGAAAACATCAAGCTCGGTCCCGGCGGTATTCGGGAGATTGAGTTCATTGCCCAATGTCTGCAACTGGTCCGCGGCGGCAGCCAGCCGGCGTTGCGCCGCCGCTCATTGATGGAAGTCCTCCCGGTGCTGGAAAAACATCGCTTTTTGCCTGCGGAGGCTGCCAGCGAACTGGCGGAGGCGTACCAGTTCCTGCGCGATCTTGAAAACCGGATTCAGGCGATGGAGGATCGACAGACCCATGATCTGCCCGCCGACGATCTGGCGAGAGCGATGCTGGCCAGTTCGATGAGCCGGCCGGACTGGTCTCAGCTGGTGCAAACTTTGCGCTGGCATACGCAAAAGGTAAGCCATTGGTTCGATCGGCTTATTCCACAGCCTGCCACCGATGACGAGCAGGAAACGCGGCAGGCGTTTTCAGGGATGTGGGATGGCAGTCTGTCGGATGCCGATGCGATTCGACTGCTGCGAGAAATGAATTGTCCGGAGCCCGCGCCAGTTCTTGCGGAGCTAAGGGCTTTTGCCGCTGGCTCACTTTTTCGGCGGCTGGATCAACCAGGTAGCGACAGGCTCAAACAGTTGCTGCCATCGATAGTTACGGGCGCGGTATCGAGGTCCGATGCACCGCTCGTGTTAAAGCGGCTTTGCAAAGTGCTGGAGGCGGTGGGCCGGCGCAGCGCATATTTTGCGATGCTGAGCGAAAACCCGGCAGCGCTGGAACGGTTGATCGAGCTGTGTGGCGGCAGCGATTTTCTGACCCAACAGATAGCCGAGTCACCATTGTTGCTTGACGAGTTGCTCGACCCGAACTTGCTCAATGTGGTGCCTGACAGAAAGCAGTTTGTTGATGAGTTGGATAACCGGATTCAGGCGGCCCCTGCGGATGACCTGGAACAGCAACACAACGCCCTGCGACGATTTCAAAATGCTTCCGTGTTTCGGGTTGCCCTGGCCGATCTCGACAAACGATTACCGTTGATGAAGGTAAGCGACCGGCTGACCGATATAGCCGAGCTCGTGCTGGATCGCTCTTTGCAGCTGAGCTGGACGGCGCTGCACGAACGCCAGCCCGTCCCTGTGCAAACGATGGTAGCCATGACCCCCGGCTTCCTGGTGCTGGGCTATGGAAAACTGGGTGGGCTGGAACTCGGCTATGGCTCCGACCTCGATCTGGTATTCCTGCATGAGACCGGTCTGCTATGGCCGCAGGATAAACTGGAGGATGGGGTGCTGTTTTATGGTCGCCTCGGGCGCCGGCTGGTCAGTTTCCTGTCCATGCAAACACCGACCGGGCGTTTGTACGAGGTGGACATGCGCTTGCGGCCCAGCGGCCAGGCGGGGCTGTTGGTCAGCAGTTTTGAGGCCTTTAGCCAGTATCAGAAAAAGGAGGCATGGACCTGGGAACATCAGGCTCTGTTACGCGCCAGGCCCGTGGCCGGCGATGAACGCCTGGCTCTCCGCTTCAACGAGCTGCGCGCGGAAGTATTGACCCGCCATGTGCACCAGGATGGCTTGGCGGAGCAAGTCTCCCGGATGCGCGCCAAAATGAGAGAGGAATTATCCCGCTCCGGGAGCGGGCAGTTCGATATCAAACAGGATGCCGGCGGGATCGCGGACATCGAGTTTCTCGTGCAATACCTGGTGCTGAGAGAGGCGCGCAGGAATGCGAAGCTTATCGAATGGTCTGACAATATGCGGCAACTGGAGGCATTGTCTGATTGTGGGGTTTTGCAGCCGGAACAGTCCCGCATGTTGATGGAAGCATACCTGGCGTATCGTGCCCGGCTGCATCACTTGTCCCTGGAAGGCGGGGACTGCGTGGTCGATGCTGAGGAATTTCTTGAGGAAGCAAGTGCGGTTTGTGTCCTTTGGAAGGAACTCATTGGCGAATGAGGTCGGTTCGGATGGCTGTTATAATTCGCCTTCAGCCGGCAAGCTACTGGCATAATGATTGTTGTTGACCATGCCGGGGAGAAAAAAATGGCGAGCAAGACTGCGTCTGATAATCAGGTGCAGGGTGAGTCCCTGATCCGGCCAAATGCCAGTAACCATTATCAGATTGCTAGCAGCGACCTGCCGCTGAGTTGCCCGATGCCGGGGATGTACCTGTGGAATTC
>JAPUHG010000091.1 GCA_027297845.1 Gammaproteobacteria bacterium
TGACGCCAGCCGATCCGGTAATGTCACTGAAAGTGCCGTTGCCGTTGTTCCGCAATAATTGGTTGTCATCCATTTTCGTCACGTAGAGATCTGTAAGGCCGTCATTGTTGATATCACCGGTTGCCACGCCCATGCCATATCCTGTGCCAAGCGTTCCCGATTTTGCGGTCACATCGGTGAAACGGAGCAGCCGCGTGCCGTCATCGCCGGTTTCGGTGTCATTTCTGTACAGGCGATCGCTCAATGGCAACGGGTGGCGAGGTGGGAAAAGCGCATCCGTTACTTTTTTGCCGGGACCCAGCGCGTTGCCCTGAACGATATAAACATCCAGGTCGCCGTCTCGGTCATAATCGAACAGGGCACTGCCGGTGCCGACTATTTCGGGAAAAAATATTTCGCCTGACATCCCGTTGAAGTGAAAAAAGTCTATGCCACTTTCGCTGGCGATATCGATGAACACTTCTTCGGAAAGCGCCGCACAGGGCAACGACAAGGCGAAAATGCCGCTGTACGCTATACGACGAAGCTGAGATTGAGTTGTAAACATCATGGGCTGGTGGGCGGCCTTTCTATCCTGAGTCTTGCATATGACCTGAGGCGCGCCAGATTGTGCCTCATTTATCATCGAATTGCCCGAACCTGGAGCAGCGCGCTTTTCCCCGGTAGCCCGCCCTGCGAGACGAATCTGATAAACTGCGGCCTCCATTTTGAGGCTTTCGAATGACCCGAACTAGCGTGAAATCAGGGCCCGCCAGTGTTTGCGGACAAATCTTGTGGCATTTCATCAGCGGTGGAAACTGAGACCTGCCGATGCCTTATTCTGCGACAAAAATAAGCGAGCTGTTGGCCAGGGATAGTGCGGACTCGGCGCTGAGCCTCTGTCTGACCGCACTGGCGCAGTCGCCGGATGATCCTGAGCTGCATCATTTGCATGGCCGTGTTCTGAACAACCTGGGTCGCCTCCCGGAGGCGCTGGAAGCATTGGATCAGGCGGTTGCCATAGAGCCCGCTAATTCACAGATGCTTGCGCATCGCGGCCATGTCTTGCTGCGGATGCAACGCATGGATGAGGCCAAGAATGATTTCCAGCAGGCGATCGCTGTTGATTCCTCGCAAGTAGTTGCCCTGTCCGGGCTGGCCAGTATTTGTCTTGAGACCGGAAAAACAGACGAAGCGACAGCGTTGTTTTTGCGATTGACGAATTGCGATCCCGACAACTACATGCACTGGATGAACCTGGGTCTCGCCAGGCAGGCATCGGGATTTCTGCATGCGGCAGAAGAAGCATTTCGAACGGCACTGGAACTGGCGCCCGGGGATCCCGATATATGCTGCGGCCTGGGGAGTGTCCTGCAGTCGCAGGGAAACCTGGACCAGGCCAGCGAGTGGTTCTCCAAGGTACTTCGAACCAAGCCCGATCACCCGCGGGCGATAGCCGCAATTGCCGGCATTCGTGAATTACAGGGCGAGCCCGGTGAATCCATGGATCTGTTGCGACCCTTGCTCAATAAAGACGCCGCGCCCGTTATCCGCCTTGCCGCTGCACAATTAATGCAAAAATCGGGAGATACGCGGGAAGCAGTAGCACATCTTGAGGCCGTGTTGGGCCATGCAGAAGCGGACCCACTGCAAAAAAGCACGGCCCACTTTTTATGGTCGGCGATCCTGGACAAAAAGGGTGAGTACGAGATGGCTTTTGCCGAGGCTGTAAAGGGCAACCAGATCCGCAGCGGGCGATACTCCGCAGAAAATCAGGAGCAATGGAACGCAAGCAACCGGAAAATTTTCGATGGCGGCGTATTGGAGCGACTAACTGACGCAGCCACCCCCGGCAGCCCGGTTATTTTTATTGTTGGCATGCCGAGATCCGGCACTTCGTTGGTCGAGCAGATTCTCGCCAGCCACTCTCTGATACATGGTGCGGGAGAGCTCGATCTTGTTGGCCGATTAGCTGCCGGCCTTGGCGACACCATCGGCTCACAGCGCGCGTATCCAGACTGCCTTGAGGAGATGGGGGCAGCTCAAATAGAGGCCTTGTCTGTCGACCTGAAGGCCCGTTACCGGACCCTGGCTGGAACAGCGGAGTTGGTGACTGACAAAATGTGGCAAAATTTTGAGTATCTTGGACTGATCCAGCTGCTATTGCCCGCGACGAAGGTCATCCACTGCCGCAGAGATCCCAGGGACACGGGTCTGTCCTGTTTTTTGCAGGGCTTTGGCGTCGCCGGGCCGCCATTCAGTTACAGTTTGCCTGCCATTACTCATTATTACCGGCAATATCTGGAAATGATGAATTGCTGGCAGCGAATTCTGACACTGCCAATCCTGGATGTTCAGTATGAGGATGTTGTGTCCAACCCGGAGACGCAGATCAGGAGACTGCTTGAGTTCCTCGGCCTGGAATGGGAGCCGGGTTGCCTGGAATTTCACCGCAATCGCCGGGTAGTCAGAACGGCAAGCAGCGACCAGGTTCATCGGCCCATTTATAGCTCCTCGGTCGGGCGGCACGGTAATTACAGTGGTCAACTGGCCGATTTTTTTGCGGCGTTACAGGCGCAGGATAATGGATAACCCGGCGCTTTTAAGATGCCGGCGGGCAGTGTCTGAAGAGCCCGGTAATCCCCGGCGTCAGCTCAACCTGGCGCGTGTCGCGCTACAGGCGGGTCAGATTTCAGAAGCGGTCGAGGCGGCGAAAGAAGCTGAAAAATCATCCGAGCACCGGGTATCGGCACGACTCATCATTGGGCGCACTTTACTGATCAACGGGGATCTGGCCGCGGCGGAGAAAATCGCAGAAGAAGTATTGGCGCAACAAGCAAACGCCGAGGCTCATAATCTGCGAGGCGAGGCACGCGGAAACCTCGGTCGAGCGAGTGAAGCGGCTGTGGATTTCGCGGAAGCGGCCGCTTTGAATCCGCAACAGCCAGCCTTCCACTACAACCTGGCGATCGCATTGCAATTGCAGGGCAATTTTCTCGCCGCAATAGACAGTTATCGGCGGGTCCTGGAAATCGATCCATCCAATCACCAGGCAACGAATGGGCTGGCTGTCACCCAGGTCAGTGCGGCGCTTTATCCGCAGGCCATCGGCACTTTCCAGGGTTTGCTCGAGCGCTGGCCCGATGATGCGCGGTCATGGGCGGGGCTGGGTGCAGCCCTGCAATTCCAGGGTAAATACGCCAAAGCCAGAGACTGTTATCAGCGTGCGATTGCGATAGACCCGGATTTGGTGGAAGCGCACAGCAATATGGGGACGGTACTCCAGGGCCTGCGGGATATACCGGGAGCCGAGGCGAGCTACCGGCATGCACTGAAACTGAATCCCCGGCACCAGGACGGGCTGGCGGGACTGGCCTCGGTCCTCGACTGGCAGGGCAAATACCAGGAGGCCATGGAAGTGCTGGAGGCTGCCGTCAGCCAGGGCAGCCATCACCCCGATTTGCTGGTGACCTGGGCGGGTCTGACGCGGCGCTGCGACCAGCAGGAGCAGGCGATCGGCCGACTGCAGAAAGAGCTGGGGCGTCAGGGGATCCCGCAAGTCGCAAGCGAGCGAATGAATTTTGTGCTTGGTGATTTGTATAACGACATGCAGAAATATGACAACGCCTTTGCCGCTTACCGAAGGGGCAACCAGCTAAAAAACGTCCAATTCGATGCTGATGGATTCAGTCGCATGACGAAAAATGTCAGCGACTATTTCAGCCGGGAACGAATCAGCCAAATCGAACCCTCGTCGTTTGGCGAAAACATGATCTTCATCGTTGGCATGCCGAGATCCGGCTCTTCATTGATTGAACAGATACTGGCGTCCCACCCAAATGTGTTTGCGGCTGGGGAGTTGTCTTATTTGTCTGATCTGGTTTTTTCGATACAGGCGAAAACGGGTAGGCAGCAGGAGTTTCCGTTTTGCCTGGATCAGCTTTCCGGGAAGGATTTGGCGGCGGCGGCGAAAGCCTATATGGAAAAGGCGACTGAAGGTATTGCTGAGGGGGAGACTCGAATCACCGACAAGATGCCGAGCAATTTTATTCACCTGGGCCTGATTAACCTGTTGTTTCCGAAGGCCCGGGTGATCCACAGTAAGCGTCATCCGCTGGATATCGGTCTGTCCTGCTATTTCCAGAATTTCAGTGCGGTGGGTATGCAGTTTGCATTTGATCTTGAAAATATTGGCCATTATTACCGCGCATACAAACGGCTAATGGACCACTATCGGCAAGTGATAAGCATTCCGATGCTGGAAGTCGTCTATGAAGAGCTGGTTGAGGATTTCGAAGCGCAGGTCAGGATGCTTCTGGAGTTCGTCGGTCTGGAATGGGAGCCTGCCTGCCTCGAGTTTCACAGGCTCGGTCGCAACGTGATTACTTCCAGTCACGCACAGGTGCGTAAGCCTGTCTATCGCGATTCATCGGGTCGCTACAAAAACTACCAGGATTATCTGCAGCCGCTGGTCGATATTCTGGGGGATGATCTGGAAACGTGGCGACAATGAGCAGCAAGCTGGAAAAACTGATAACAGCGGCGCGTGAGCAATTTGGGGTCGGCGACTGGAGGGAGGGTCAGAAATTCCTGGGCCAGGCCGGGGATCTTGCACCAGACGATCCACGCGTTCTGGATATAGTCGGCCGGTTGCGACTCCAACGCGGAGAGATCAATGGGGCGCTTGAGGCGTTGGAGGCCGCGCTCCGGCTGGATCCTGGGGAGAAAACATCTACCCCTGACTTGCATCAAGATGAAACAGATCACTACCAGAACCATCAACCATGGATGGCTTCCATGTTTGAGCGGTTGGGCGAACTGTCTTGAGCCAGTTGCCGAAACAGCTACAGGCGGCGGTCGATGCTCACCGCCGCAAGGATTTTGCTGGCGCAGCTGCAGGTTACAGGAGATTCCTGAAACGCAATGACCAGGAGGCAAGCGTCTGGAATTTGCTGGCCTCGGCACAACTGATGCGTGGGAAACTACCGGATGCACGCGAAGCGGCCGCTAGATCGGTCGCCTTGGATGCGAGCAAGCCCGGTCATCATCTGCTGCTGGTGGATGTGCTTTTGCGGCAACAGGAATACGCAATTGCCGTTGAACAATGTGATCGCTTGCTGCGGCTGGACGATCACAACGATGAAGCTTTATGGAGGAAAGCTCGTGCGTTGCGTCTAGCCGGTGATCTCGATGCGGCTATGCAGGTATTGCAGGACGATGGGACGCACGCCGCGCCTTTTCTGTATGAGAAAGGGCTGGCGCTGGAGCAGCTCGATCGTCTCGATCAGGCGGAAAACGCCCTGCAAAATGCTGTCGACGCCGAACCTGAAATGGCTTTGGCCTGGCACGCACTTGGTGTCGTTCAACTCAAGCAGGGGAACGCTCTATCGGCTGGCGAGTCATTGTCCAGGGCCAGCAAACTGGATCCCGCTAATGCGGAGAGCAAGATCAACCTGGTAACCGCCGTTCGCCTGGGCGGCAATATCAAGGGGGCGTTGTTACTGTCCGAGGCTTTGCTCAGCGAGCACGCCGGTCTCGCCGATGCCCACACGCAATATGCGGCGACGCTGCAGGCCATGGGCCGTTTCCAGGAAGCCGAACAAGAGTTCCTGAAGGCACGGGAATTGCAAAGCAATAACGTGGAGGCATTGGCCGGCCTGGCCGAACTTGCGGAGTGGCGTGGTGACTATGCCGGCGGACTGGCATTGCTGGATGAGGCCACTGAACTAAAAGCTCCCGATCTGATCGTCTCGAGGGCCAGGTTGTTGCAGCGAAGTGGCCGCGTGGTTGAGGCGGCGGACCTGTTGCGCAGCGAAGACGCTGTGGGTGTAGCCTGGCGACCATGGCATCGTGCGCAGGCCGCCTTCAGCCTGGCACATATTCTGGATGAACTGGGGGATTATCCGCCGGCCTTTGCGGCTGCAAAGAAGGCGAACCTGATTCGTGGCGGACGATTTGATTCCGCCGCGCATACACGCTGGGTGGACCAGGTCATCAAGCATGCGCCAACC
>JAPUHG010000092.1 GCA_027297845.1 Gammaproteobacteria bacterium
AAATCTCGCGAAACGCGCGCGACGTAATATTCATGTCCTCGACGGTCGGGTAAGCAGCGGTGAACCCGATCTTCACCTCGCAACGGCCAACGCCTGAGCAACCGTCGGAGAGCAAGCATGTTTCGTTATTACCTGAAGCTCGGCATACTCAGCATTCGTAAGAATCCGGTCCTCAGTACACTGATGGTTGCTGCGATCGCAACCGGTATCGGTGCATTCATGACCATCATCAATATTGACTACGTCATGAGCGGCAACCCGATTCCGCATCGCTCGGATGTGCTTTTTCACGTACAACTCGACAACTGGGATCCGTACGAGGCCTATCACGATCCGGATATCCCACCCGATCAAACGACTTACCTCGATTCAAGGGCATTGATTGCTGCCGGCAAGGCGCGGCGCCAGGTAGTGAGCTATCGCACCGGCCGCGTAATCGAGCCACAAGGCGAGGACCAGTTGCCGATCCAGGTCAGCAGTCGCAGCACATCGGCCGATTTTTTCCCAATGTTCGACACGCCGTTCCTTTATGGCAGCGGGTGGGACAAAGCAGCAGATGACAATGTCGAATATGTCGTTGTCCTGGGCAAGGAAATTAACGAACAATTGTTTGGTGGCGAAGACTCAGTCGGGCGCACCGTCGTCATGAACGGCGATTCGTATCGCGTCACCGGCGTATTGGATAACTGGGAACCGATGCCAAGGTTTTACGACGTTTCTAACGGCGCCTTCGACGAAATAGAAGGAGTGTTCTTGCCGTTTAGCGTGAGTATCGAGCTCGATTTAGATAGCAACGGCAATACCAGTTGCTGGAAAATGCCCGCGGAAGGCGGCCAGGAAGCCTTTTTGAATTCCGAATGCATCTGGATGCAGGTGTGGGTCGAGTTACACGGCGAAGACGAAGTGCAGGATTACCTGGCGTATCTTGACGCGTATGTCGAATCGCAAAAGGAATTGGGTCGCTTTCCGCGGCCGCTCAACAATCGCCTGAAGAATGTCATGGAGTGGATGGACGACCAGGAAGTGGTCGAAGACGACGTCCAAGTCCTACTGGGGCTTGCGGGGCTATTCCTGGTAGTTTGCCTGCTCAATACGATTGGCCTTCTGCTCGCAAAAATCATGCGGCGCTCCGGTGATATCGGCTTGCGTCGTGCTCTTGGTGCATCGCGCCGAGCTGTATTCACCCAACACATCGTCGAAGCCGGGATGATCGGCCTGGCCGGTGGGGTTTTGGGTATCGGTATGACCTGGCTGGGCCTGCAGGGTATTGAAATACTCTATGGCGAGTTCGAATTCATCAGCCGGGTCATCGGCATGGACTGGGTCATAATTTTCGCCGCCGTCGGATTGGCATTGGTATCGGCATTGTCCGCTGCGATATATCCCACCTGGCGTGCCTGCAGCATCCACCCCGCCAGTCAACTCAAAACTCTTTAAGCGGAGATATCCATGGAATTCGGACCAATTTGGCGTGCCCTGTTGCAAAACAAGACGAGTTACCTGCTGATTGCGCTGCAAATTGCGGTCACCATGGCCATCATGGTCAATGCGATCGGGATCATCCAGGAACGCTCGATTCTGATGACCCGCCCCAGCGGGGTCGATGAAGACAATCTCTTCTACCTGAACAGCACGGGCTTTACGCCCGATACCGACTATCAAGTGTTGGTTGCGGAAGACCTGGCAGCCATTCGCAACTTTCCCGGCGTCAGAAATGCTGTGAGCACCAACACCTTACCGCTGCAGGGCGGAGGCTGGTCCCAGGGAATGCAAATCGAGCCAGGAGAAGAAATCGAAAAAACCACCGTTGCGCTTTTCTTCATGGACGAACATGGCATAGACACCTTTGGCGTCAACCTGATCGCGGGCCGCAATTTCACGCCGACCGAAGTCAACTGGTATGACCCGAAGGATGAGAGGCGCTGGCCACCGCAAATCATCGTCAGCAAGGCCATGGCCGAGGAGTTTTTTCCGGATTTTTCTCCCGAGGAAACGGTCGGCAAGATTATCTATATCGAAAACGACCTGCCGCTGACGGTGATCGGTGTCATGGAACGGCTGCAGGCGCCATGGAAAAGCTGGTCCGGCGTTGAGCGAACGATGTTGGTGCCGCAAAGACGTGGTGCCAGGTTTGCCCGCTATGTGATCCGCACGGAGCCCGGATATAGAGACGAGGTGATTCCACAAATCGAAAAAATGCTCGCGGAAAGCAACACGGGTCGGATTATCCGCCACACCAAAACCATGGATGAAGTACGCGCGCGAAGCTATCTTCAGGATTCGGCGATGATCAAGTTACTGATATTCATCGTCAGTCTGCTGACTGCCATCACCAGTCTCGGGATCGTCGGTCTGGCCAGTTTTAGCGTAGCGCGCAGGACCAAACAAATAGGCACCCGGCGTGCCCTGGGAGCAACCCGGTTGGCCATACAGCGCTACTTCATGCTGGAGAATTTTCTGATCAGCAGCGTAGGTGTAATCGGCGGGGCCATCCTCGCGGTCGGGTTGAATATCTGGATGGTGCAAACCTTCGAGTTGGCACCGATTGCCTGGTACCTTGTTCCGGCGGCAATGCTCAGCTTATGGATAATCGGGCAACTGGCTGTGTACGGGCCGGCGCGTCGCGCCAGCATGGTGTCACCGGCAGTCGCTACCCGGGCGGTGTGAGTAGTCATCGGTAGCGAACATTTTGTACTGGCCGTTGTCTTCTAGGTAACTGAACCCGTTACCGGGAAGCCAACTCATGCACGCCAAAAGGAACTCGGCCGCCGTTTATGTACAACTGATTCTCTTCGTCGCACTGGGCTTGACCGGCATGAGCAACCCCAGCCACGCGACGAACGTCGCAACTTACAAGATAAAAGTCAGCCAGAACCTGCGCACGCTCGATGTCTCGGTAACGCCGTCTCCGGGCTACACATTGTCGCGGTTGCGGCCCCTGTCACGAAATGCATGGAGTCGTTTGAACAAGAACAGCCTGCGCGGCCTGGCTATCCGCAGATCGGGTCTGGTAGTAGCAACGGAAGCCGATTCCTACCATTACTCGGTGGATATCGGCGGTGGTTTCAACAGACGATCCTTTGGCAACTTCCTGGCTGGCAACAAAACCCGCATGACCGATTCCCGGGAGTGGTTCTGGGTGCCCGACGATTGGCAGGGAAACGAAACGATATCGGTAGAATTCGATATCCCCGACGGGTTGTCGGTCTCGGCTCCGTGGGAACCTATTTCAAACAATACCGAGGCTCCGGATGCGTCCGGTCATTTCCTCGCCCGTCCGGTGATGTTGTACAGACGAAGTGCCGTCTTATTCGGCCGACTCCAACTGACGCAGTTGGAATTACCTGGCGGCATGCTGAATGTCGCGGTTGCCACAAAAAACCCTGAAATAACGAATCGATACGTCGCCTGGACAAAACGTATTGCCGACGCCGCCGTACAGGAATTCGGACATCTACCGGCAACCTCCACGCAGGTGGTCGTCATGCCCACCTGGTCCGCTGGCGGATCGGTACCCTGGGGCGAAGTGCGGCGAGGTAACGGATCGGGGGTGGTCCTCGTTCCCAATACCCGCGCGACAATGACCGAACTAATAGAGGATTGGACCTTTTATCACGAATTTGCCCACCTGTTTCATCCTTTTCTTGGCAGCAAGGGACGCTGGATTGCGGAAGGATTCGCGAGTTATTACCAGAATATTCTACGAGCGCGGGCAGGGGTAATCACAGCCGACTACGCGTGGGAACGCATGGTGGCCGGTTTTGCTCGCGGCGAGGAACAAACTCGTAAGGGAAGAACGGTAGTCAATGGGGGTTTGATGCGAACCTACTGGACCGGTGCCGTCATGGCACTGGAACTCGACATAGAATTAAGAAAACGACGCGGCATGACGCTGGGCAATGTGCTCGGTGAATTTTCAGCCTGCTGCCTGCCGGCATCGCGAACCTGGCGGCCGCGCAGATTCATGCAAAAACTCGATGAAATCAGCGATACCAAGCTGTTCACCAAAACCTACCGGGAATATTCGTCGGCCATGGATTTCCCGGACTACAGCGATCTATTGCATACACTGGATATTCGCAATTCTGCCGGCTCGCTTGCGTATGGCAAATCGGCTTTGCGCGATTCAATAATGCACGACTCCCGGTCGTAGCCCTTCGCAAAAGCAGGCCGCGCAACCTGTCGCGGTCCATATTCATGAGGTAGAGTTGGCTCAGGTCCAGGCTCTATTTGATCCCGATTCAAACGGTTGCGTTTATGAAACAATCCAGATTGCTTGTAAACGCCGCGATGGTGAGCATCGCCCTCCTCCTTTGTAGCTGCGGAACTTTGCCAAACGGCCGTGGCTGGGGTCAGGACGCGACCATCAAGCCAGGCTGGCAGAGAATACGAGAGTCGGCTGTGCATGCAGCGAAGTCACCCTATACCTGGGCGCCCCTGGCCGGCGCACTGTTGTTGCAAATTGATGATTGGGACAAAAATATTTCCGAGTGGGCGGTGGATAAGACGCCGTTGTTCGGCTCTCAACGATCCGCAGAGAACGCCAGCGATACGCTGAGAAGTCTTTCGGTTGCGGCATCGATTATCACGACCCTCGCCACGCCCAGTGGCGACTCGTCGAGCGATTGGCTTGCGGCCAAGAGCAAGGGCATTGCCGTGGCAGCCGCCGCGAACCTGCTGGATGGCGGAGTGACCTCTACCTTGAAGAACTGGACGGATAGAACCCGACCCGATGGCAGTGACGACAGGAGTTTCCCATCGGGACACAGCTCCGTTTCCGCGGTTAACGCCACACTCGCCGCTCGCAACCTGCAATCCATAGAGATGGGTACTAACTATCGACGAGCGATGGGAATAGGTTTTGGCTTGTTTGCAGGTGGTGCCGCATGGGCACGCGTTGAAGCCAACCTGCACTACCCGTCCGACGTGCTTGTCGGTGCGGCGCTGGGGCATTTTCTTGGTGCGTTTGTCAACGATGCGTTTTTGGGTCTTAATCGAACAGATAACCAGTCAATCGACCTTTCACTGGCGCCAGAGCTGGTTTTGATTCAAATTCACCTGGTGTTTTGAAATTGCAGGACTCTTCTGGTATCACCGATTCGTGTCGATTCTCTCGATGTTCAGGTTCATTTTTTCCAGCAGGCTTTGAAAGCGTGGATCGTTTCGAATGGGATCCCACGAGGTATGTACATTCAGAAATATCATCCCTCTGGAACGAGCTTCGTAGGCACGATTGAGCCACAGGATTGCCTCGTCGAATTCCCCAAGATGCACATAGACTCTTGCAAAAACATCGGGTGGAACGAACTTGACCGATTCGATTTGCTTTATTTCATCCAGCAGTTTCATAGCAGCGTCACGATTTCCTGCCCGTATATGACCGATAGCAAGCGATGACAGTGCAATCGGTGATCGGTTCTGCAAATTCACGTGCCGTTCAAAATCTTTAATCGCATGGTCTACTTCCCCAATCGCCAGATTCGCCCAGCCACGTGCCCCGAAGGCGTCGCCATAGCTATCGTCTATTTCAATTGCAACGCTCGCTTCGGCTATCGCGCGGTGCGGATCACCTGCCGAATGAAAACGCCATGCAGCATTACTCCTTACCCAGTGATCGCGAGGATTTTTCGCGATCAGTGTTTCGATAAGCTCCACCGCTTCGTCATTTCGGTTCAAGATCGACAACAAGATCGCATAACCAAGAATGTAGTCTTCATCAATCTCCATCACCTGACGATAGACCTCTTCAGCTTCCGGCCACCGCCATTGATACCAGGTCAGAATATCGCCGCGAAGCACCAATGCTTCAACAGATTCAGGTGCAAGACGTAACGCCTCCGCGGCCAGTTGCTCAGCCAGCGGAAAAGCTTCTTTTGGAGCCATCCAGCCATAGCTCGTTCCGACAAAGGTCAGCGCGTGTCCGAGACCACTAAACGCACGCTCAAATTCAGGATCAAATGCGATTGCCTGCTCAAAGAACGCAATGCTCAGACGGAGATCCTTCGCGTTGCCTCGAAATAGATGATAACGACCGAGCAGGTAATTGTTGTACGCATCGAGACTGTCCGTCGGAAGCTGCCGCAATTCGTCCAGTTCCTCAATGGTCAGCTCCGCTTCCAGCGCCCGCGCAATCTGCTCGGCGACATCGCTTTGGATATCGAACAGATTGCTGATGCTCAAAGGACGGTCATAGTTTTCCGACCACAAGTGGTGGTCATTTTCGGCATCGATCAACTGAACGGTAATGCGCACCCGGTCGACGGAGTGTCG
>JAPUHG010000093.1 GCA_027297845.1 Gammaproteobacteria bacterium
AGAAATCAGGCCGCCGGGGCAAGGAAGAATTAGCAGAACTGGTGGATTTTGCTGGAAAAACACTGGAAGCATGGGATCTCGCCTATTACAGCGAAAAACTGAAGCAAACACGCTTCGGAATCTCAGAGGAAGAACTGCGACCGTATTTCCCGGTCGATCGTGTCTTGCAAGGTCTGTACTCTCTCGCGGGTCGTCTGTTTGGTATTCAACTGGAGCCTCGAGATGATATCGATACCTGGCACAGCGATACCGTCTTTTACGAGGTGCGTACCACGGAGGGAGAGACTATCGGTGGGCTCTTTGTCGATTTGTATGCTCGACCCGGCAAGCGTGGCGGCGCATGGATGGATGAGTGCATAGGCCGAATCAGGACTCACCAGGCCAGCGAGCAGCCGGTCGCCTATCTCGTCTGCAATTTTATGCCACCGCTGGGAGAATGCCCGGCGCTGCTTACGCATTACGATGTCGTCACACTATTTCACGAATTTGGTCATGCCTTGCATCAATTGCTGACGCAGGCGAGTTACCCGAGCGTGGCTGGGATCAACGGCGTGCCGTGGGATGCTGTGGAACTGCCCAGCCAGCTCATGGAGAACTTCGCGTGGGAACCGGAAGTATTGCCGATGATTTCCGGTCATTATGAGACAGGCGAGCCACTACCTCGGGACATCGTTGACCGCTTGCTCGGCAGCCGGCAATTCCAGTCAGGCCTGCAGATGTTACGGCAACTTGAGTTTGCGATCTTCGACTTACGCCTTCATGCTGACTATGACCCGGCCAAAGGGGCGAGAATCCTGGAAACGCTACAGCAGGTGCGCGATGAAATATCTGTCGTTTCTGTACCGGCCTGGAATCGGTTCGCCAACGGCTTTTCCCATGTCTTCGCGGGCGGGTACGCCGCTGGTTATTACAGCTATAAATGGGCCGAAGTTTTGGCAGCGGATGCTTATGCAGCATTTGGCGAGGAAGGATTATTCAATCATGAAGTTGCCGACCGATACCGGCAAAGCATACTGGCCCAGGGTGGTGCCAGGGGAGCTATGGAAAATTTTGTCGCCTTTCGCGGCCGGCCTCCCCGGCCTGAGGCGCTGCTAAAGCAAGCGGGTATTCTGGATCAGACGGCCCCAACTGGCTGAACACAAATGAAGATCAGTACCTGGAATGTCAATTCTCTGCGGGTCCGGATCAAGCATGTTTGTGACTGGTTGCAACAAAACCAGCCCGACGTGCTTGCATTGCAGGAACTCAAACTCACCAATGATTTGTTTCCCTACGAGCAGATCGCGTCAATCGGTTACAAGGCGGTCGCCAACGGTCAGAAGACCTATAACGGTGTCGCGATCCTCAGCCGCGAAGAGCCGGTCGACCTGATCAACGAGTTACCGGATTTTGAGGATCAACAGCGCAGGGTACTGGCGGCAACAATTGGTGATTACAGGGTAGTCAACCTTTATGTGCCCAATGGCCAGACGGTAGACTCGGACAAATACATTTACAAACTGAATTGGCTGGAAGCTCTGCATGACTTTTTGCAGAAACAGATTTCTGTATTCCCAAATCTTGTGGTCCTGGGTGATTTCAATATTGCCCCCGACGACCGGGATGTGCACGATCCGGAAGGCTGGAAAGGAAATGTCCTGGTCAGCGACGAGGAGCGCAATGCGCTGAAAAAAATTCTCGATCTGGGATTGGTGGATACTTTTCGTCAATTTGATCAAGCGGAAAATATTTTCAGCTGGTGGGATTAACGGGCCGGCGCATTCAGACGCAACAGTGGCCTTCGAATCGATCTGGTACTGGCCAGCAGAAATCTGGCAGAGAAATGCCGTTCCAGCGATGTGGATATCGAGCCGCGGACTCTGGTGCGTCCATCCGACCATGCGCCGGCTAACGCCGTTTTCGGCCCTAATCCTTGAATCAGGCTCCGAAAAGTGTGAACTGCGTCACAAAATGACCGCTTTTCGCTGCTCTTTTCCCCGATTTTCGACTCATCGGTTGAAGTACGCAACCGCCTTTAATTAGACTCAGAAAACCTTTACGGCCAGAAACTGAGCTTTGAAGCGGGCGGACATCACCAAAATGAAGCCATACAGGCAAAGCGATTACGATGTAACCAACACGGTGCAGGTCAGCTTGCCGGCAGCCGTAAAGACAGCCGTTTTTAAAACGCTCGCCGAGACATTTCCCGATGAGAAATTCACCCATGCACGCCAGGCGTTTGTGGACTTCGAAAAGCTGTTTACCGGAAAGTGGCCTGGCTTCCTTGGCTGCGACACGGTCTATCACGATATTCAACACACGCTGGACATGTCGCTGGCGGTTGCGAGGATAATCACAGGCCATGATTTAACTGTTCCGTCAGATGAGCGCCTTGGCGCCAGGCGAGCGGAGCTTGGCATGATCATCGCGCTTTTTCACGATGCCGGCTACATCCGGAATAATGAAGAAGATTCGATTTATCGTCACGGGGCTGAACTTACCCAGTCGCATGTGGGGCGCAGCGCCAATTTTCTGAAAACCTATCTGCCGACCATCGGCCTTGAAGACCAGGCGGAATTGGCCAGCGTCATTGTGCATTTCACCGGCCATGAGATTCCGCTGGATGAAATCCAGGTCGACGATCCTCTGGACAAAAGACTGGGCCACCTGGTCGCGACCGGGGACATGATTGCGCAAATGGCAGATCGTTGTTACCTGGAAAAATGCCGGGATCGGCTGTTCCCGGAATTTGTGGTTGGCGGCATCAATTTGCTGGAAGGCGACGGGCCTGACGTGCCTGAGTGGACACCCGAGGAACTGCTGCGCCGAACCCCGATG
>JAPUHG010000094.1 GCA_027297845.1 Gammaproteobacteria bacterium
AAAACCCCGCCTCTAGGCGGGGTTTTTTCTGCACCAGTCGAACGTACTTTTTCGCTAGCCAAATCCTTCATATGCTGACTAATCACGAAAAAGGCCTTTCCTAACGTTTTCCACCCATACTTCTTAACATAATCATTAAAAAATACCGGTAATATGTTGATTTGTCGCCAAAAAGCGACGCTCCGTGGTATAAATAGTTCTGTATACAGTAGCGACTGACTGTAGAGAACAAGCGGTTTTCAGGGCCGGTGATCGCCGCACAGTGACTAACCTGGCTCTTATGTGTATTGGCAATGCCAAGTGTGAACCGCGTCACAAAACGGTAGTCCGTAGCGACCTACACTCGCAGTCTGTTTCGCTGTTATCGATCTCCATGGACGGGAGGCCGATATACACCTGGCATGGACGCTCAGCGACCGCATGGCGGTGGCTGAGCGTTTGTTTTGGGCAGTCGATTTACGCTTGGGGATCAACTTTGTCGATTCGTATATTCAGCCATTATCTGCACCTGCCGATTGTTCTGCTGGCGGTGGCAGATTGGGTGGTGCTGTTTCTCGCTCTCTACCTGGCTAATGCCTTGCTACCGTATTTCGATCCTGACGAAAGCCATTGGCGCCCGGCACTGGTTTTCTCGACGCTGTCATTCATCGCCTTGCTATCACTCGGCGTGTATCGCTCCAGTCAGCGGTTTTTGTTTACCGGATCATTATTGCGGGCATTTGCGGGCATTCTGCTAGGCGGTGCGGGTTCGGCGCTGGTTTTCTACCTGGCGCCTTCCTGGTCAATCGACCGCATTCATTTACTCCTCGGCGGAGCGCTGGCTTTGGTCGGTACGGCATTGCTACGCGGTATTTTTTACCGCGTCATCGACGAGGACTTATTCAAAAGAAATGTACTGGTCTATGGCTCGGGCGTGCGTGCGGCAAGCATTGCCCAGTTGCGCCGCCGTTCCGATCAGCGAGGCTTCCACCTGCATGGTTATGTTCGGGCAGAGGGCGACCAGGAAGTAGCACACGCCGAGCAGATTCTCTCGATCAACGGATCGTTGATCGACTATGCCTTGGCCAACAGCATTGATGAAATAATTGTTGCCGTCGACGATCGCAGGCAGGATTTTCCGATAAAAGATCTCCTGGACTGTCGCCTGCAAGGGATCGAAATCGTCGAGTTGGTCAGTTTCCTGGAACGAGAGGCAGGCAAAGTCGCGCTGAATGTGTTGAACCCGAGCTGGCTAATTCTTTCCGGCGGCTTCCGCAAATCGTTGTGGGTAAAATTTGCAGGTCGAACGCTGGACTTGATTACCAGCTTCCTGATTATTTTGCTGACCTGGCCACTGATGTTGCTGTGCATAATCACAATCCTGATCGAGGATGGACCGGGCAGCACAGTTATTTATCGACAGCGTCGGGTCGGCCTGGAAGGAAAGTTGTTTGATCTTCTCAAGTTCAGAAGCATGCGCGAGGATGCCGAGACCGATGGCGGTGCGCGCTGGGCAACCGTCAATGACAGTCGCGTAACCCGGGTCGGCTCACTCATCCGCCGTCTGCGTCTGGACGAACTGCCGCAGGTGTTCAATGTGCTCAAGGGCGATATGAGCTTCGTCGGGCCCAGACCGGAGAGACCGGAATTTGTCTCCAGGCTAAACGAAACGATTCCGTATTACCGCGAACGCCACTGCGTCAAACCCGGTATTACCGGCTGGGCGCAGCTTTGCTATCCCTATGGATCATCTCAAAAAGACGCGCTAGAGAAGCTGCAATTCGATTTATATTATGTAAAAAACCACAACCTGACGTTTGACTTGATGATCCTGCTGCAAACCGCGGAAGTGATATTCCTCGGGAAAGGGGCGCGTTGATGATTATGCGGGTAAGGGATAACAGGCGGTGAACAGCTTCGGCACAGCTAGTTACGCGTTGGCGGCAGGCCTTTTTGGCATCCTGGCTATCCTGTTGCTAACCTCGTGGCGGGGCCGCTTACAAGGCGGTTTGCTGATTGGTGCGAGCTTGGTCACGGTTATTTGGGCGGCGCTGATCGCCATCCAGGGAAAAACCCCAGCTATTCCTCTTGCCGGCGTAGTGACCGCAGAGTTCCTGCGCGATGGCGTCTGGATCATGTTTCTTGCCAACCTGGCCGGCGCGCTGGGCGTATCCAAACTGACCCGGCGGCTGGCCCATATTGCCTGGGTGGGCGCGCTGGCGATGGCATTGTTGCTGTGGTGGCAAAGCTCGGGTCTGTCCATCGCGGCGAGTGGTGTGGTGCTGGTACCAGGCGGCCTGGCTGTGTCATTGATGGGCCTGATCCTGATTGAACAGATCTATCGGAATGCCCCGCACCAAACCCGTGCAGCGCTGAAATACATCTTGTTCGCTATCGGTGGTCTGTTCGTTTATGACCTGTTTCTTTACTCGCAGGCATTCCTGTTCAAGGCGATCTCGGCCGATGCATGGAACGCCCGCGGGGTGGTCAACGCGATGCTGGTACCATTTCTGGCGCTCGCGGTACGGCGCAACCCGAACCTGTCGCTGGAATTGTTTGTCTCCCGCCATGTGGTGTTCTATTCCACGACGCTAACCGCGGTCGGGATCTACCTGGTCGCGATATCGGCCGGCGCTTATTACATACGTTTGTTTGGGGGCACCTGGGGTGGGGTCGTCCAGATCGTGTTTGTGGTCGGCGCGATTGGTGTACTGATGACCTTGCTAACCAGCGATTCATTGCGAGGGAAACTTCGCGTTTTCCTGGGCAAGCATTTTTACAAGAACAAGTTCGACTATCGTGAAGAATGGCTGCACCTGATCGCGGAGATGACGACACAGGCAGGCGGTCGCGATTTGTTTGCGATGCCTATTCGGGCGTTATCGCATATCGTCGGCAGCGATGGCGGCAGTTTCTGGTTGCATGATGAAACTCGAAAAATCTATGACTGCCGCGCTTGTGTCGGTACCGAGGAAATAACTGAGACCCTGCGCGAGGACGACAGCCTGATCGAGTTTCTGAAAGATCGAGATTGGATCATCGAGATGGAGGAGTGGCGCCAGCATCCGGAAAACTACGCCAACCTGGCGATGCCGAGTTGCCTGATCAAAAATGCCGGTACCGCTTTGGTCGTACCCTTGTTGCTCGGAGAGGATCTGATCGGTTTTGTCGTGTTGCAGGCTGGGCAACGCACCGAAGGACTGGATTACGAAGATCGTGACCTGTTAAAAACAGCGGGGCGCCAACTGGCCACCCACATTGCCCGCCACAAAGCCGATGAACTCCTGACCGAAAGCCGTCAATTCGATGCCTATCACCGGCTGACCGCTTTTATCATGCATGATCTTAAAAACCTGATCGCCCAACTGTCGTTGCTGGTCGGCAACGCCGAAAAACACAAAGCGAATCCGGAATTCGTCGATGACATGATCGAGACTGTTGCCAACTCCGTGGATCGCATGAACCGACTGATGAACCAGTTGCGCCACGGCGAGGTGCAGGAGCAAGTGCAAAGCATGGATCTGCGTGAAGCTGTCGAGCGGGCGATCCTCCGTTGCGCGGAGCGGCGTCCGATACCGGAGTTGATCAGTGACGAAAAATCGATGTTGGTGAAAGCCGACTCCGGTCGCCTCGTGCAAATGCTCGAGCACCTGATTCGCAACGCCCAGGATGCAACGACTGACGAAGGTAGCGTACGCGTTCAGATTCTCAAAAAGGCATCGCAAGCCTGTCTGTTGGTGGAAGACAGCGGCAGCGGTATGGATGAAGAGTTTATCCGCGAAAGACTGTTCAAGCCGTTCGATAGCACCAAGGGGACCAAGGGCATGGGCATAGGCGCCTACCAGGTACGTGACTACGCGAAAATGATGGGAGGGCAGGTCAACGTGTACTCAGAGCCCGGTAGCGGGACCTGTTTTGAGATTCTGCTCCCGTTTAGCGACGAAATAAATCAACCCGATACGGATACCGACCAGCCTGGCGGGCGTGATACCAGTGGCTTGTCCAGACCGGCCGAGGAAAACACAAGAGTGAGTTGATGGTGAAAGAAGAAAAAAACAAACTGCTGATTGTGGAAGACGACAAGGGGCTGCAGAAACAACTCAAATGGTGTTTCGAAGACTACGAACTGTCGTTCGCGGAAGATCGAGAGTCGGCAATTGCCCAGTTGCGGCGCAATGAGCCCGCCGTGGTCTTGCAGGACCTGGGTTTGCCACCCGATGCCGAAGGGGTCAGCGAAGGCATCGCGACGCTGGAGGAAATCCTCAAGCTCTCGCCCGAGACCAAAGTCATTGTCGTTACGGGTAACGATGATACCGAAAACGCAGTCCGCTCGGTCGGCCTCGGGGCCTATGATTTTTATCGCAAGCCGGTCGACACCGATGTGCTCAAGCTGCTGGTAGAACGGGCGTTTTCCATGTGGGTGCTCGAGGAACAAAACCGGCGGCTGATGAGCGCGGGCGGTAATATGCCGATCGATGGCGTGATCGCGGTCAGCAAGGAAATGCAGCAGGTATGCCGGATGATCGAGAAGGTCGCGCCCAGCGATGTCTCGGTCTTGATCCTGGGCGCCAGTGGTACCGGTAAGGAGTTGCTGGCGCGTGCGGTGCATGATCTCAGCGAGCGTAAGGCCAGGCCTTTTGTAGCGATCAACTGCGCATCGATTCCCGAAAACCTGCTGGAAAGCGAGTTGTTTGGTCACGAAAAAGGCGCGTTTACCGGCGCTTACAAGCAAACCATCGGAAAAGTTGAAGGCGCCTCAGGCGGCACTTTGTTTCTCGATGAAATCGGCGATATGCCGCCCCCTCTGCAGGCCAAGATGTTGCGCTTCCTGCAGGAGCGGGTGATCGAGCGCGTTGGCGGTCGCAAGGAAATTCCGGTGGATGTTCGGGTGGTCTGCGCAACCAACCAGGACTTGCATGATTTAATCGGCAAGGGTGAATTTCGCGAAGACCTTTACTACCGGATCGCGGAGGTCTCGATCGATCTGCCGCTGCTAAAAGATCGCACCGGAGATATCTCGGCACTGGCTTACCTGACGCTGGAGCAGTTGGGCGTGCAACAGGGGAAGCCACCTCGGCGTTTTAGTGAAGACGCGGTGCAGGCAATGGAGGCATACGCCTGGCCGGGCAATGTTCGTGAGTTGCAGAACAAGATCAAGGCAGCCAGCGTGATGGCGGAGGGGAAACTGGTGACCGCGGAAGATCTCGCGCTGGTTACGCCCGATGGTGCGTCAGATGGTCTGATGCTGAATCTGAAAGCGGTGCGCGGGCAGGCCGAAAAAGACGCGGTGCAAAAAGCGTTGGCGATGGCCCGTGACAACGTCGCAAAAGCGGCCGCCTTGCTTGGCGTTACCCGGCCGACTCTGTATGACCTGATGAACCGTCACGAGATCGGAAATGGCAAAAGCGATGGCAAAGAAGGCTGACTTATTGTTAAAGGAAAAGGCGAAAAACTGTGAACTGCGTCACAGTTTTTCAGGGTCTCGCCGGATGCGCCCCACTGCCTGCCAAAGCAGGTATAGAATGTCTTGTAATTAATTGAAACAAGAAGAGTTTTTAAAGTAATACGATAAGAATATGACCGTACAAACACAAAAAAACAAATATTTGGGATCATGGGGACATGCTGGCCGACACTGACGAAAATTATCAACAGGTAACAGATCAGTCCTTTGCCGGCTCCGGTCCGGCCAATTGGCCGATCCTGATGGCCTGCCTGGCCATTGCCTCGCTTGGTATGGCGCCGGCATTCGTTTCCCTGTGGCCAAAGTGGTGGGATTCGTTTACCTATTCTCACGGGCTGTTGATAGTCGCGATTTCGTTGTGGCTGATATGGCGACAGCGTGAGGCTTGTAACGATACATCGACGGAAAATGCTTTGTGGGTGATCCCACTATTAGTGACTGCCTTGTTCCTGTGGACCTTGTCGTTTGCCGCCCGTGTGGAAATCGGTGTTGAAGCAATATTGCCGGCCATACTCTGGCTTACTGTCGCGGCCGTCTTCGGAATGAAAATAGCGCGTCGCCTGGTTTTCCCGATCGGGTTTTTATATTTCGCGATCCCGGTTTGGGACTTCATTAACAGCACATTGCAAGGTGCGACCATTATTGCGGTCGATGGGATTCTGGACCTGCTTCGCGTACCGGCCTGGATCACAGGAAGCAGCGTGCAGATTCCATCCGGCAGGTTTGAAATCGCCGGTGGTTGCAGCGGCTTGCATTTCTTTATCGTTGCCTTGGCGATCAGCGCCTTGTACGGGCATTTGTATTACCGGCAGCTAATTAACAAAGCACTGCTTCTGTTTATCGCGGCGTCGTTCGCCCTGGTAACCAACTGGTTACGCGTGTCCACGATAATCATTGCGGGCCATCTGACCGAGATGCAGAGCTTCCTGGTTAAGATCGATCATTATTACTTCGGCTGGGTTTTGTTTGGCCTGATGCTGATACCGTTTTTCTATATCGCAAGATCCATCGAGCTGCGCGAAGCGAACATAGATGCTGAACAAAAACCGCCTTCGGTTGCACCTTCGTCAATCCAAACTCGGGTAAGCGCAGTGTTGACTACAAGCATTTGCCTGATTTTGCTGCTACCTGTCTTGGTCTGGGGAAAATCACTGACACGCCAGGCCGTGTCGCTGAATATCGAATTGCCGAGCGTCACAGGATGGCAAGGCCCATTGGCTACGGGAATATCCTGGCATCCGCATTACCCAGGGGCCAGCGGTGAAGCATTGGCGACATACCGCCGGTCCGACCTGGAAATCGACGTATACGCAAATTGGTATGCAAACCAGGCCCAGGGACGGGAACTGATCGGCTCTGGTAATAGTATTGCGGGCCAGTCGATGTGGAGAAAAGCGAGCGCTGCCAGGGCATCGATTGTGCTGGCAAACGGTGAGCAAAAAGCGATGCGTGAGTTTGTTCTTGAATCAAGACGTCTGGGAAAACGACTGGTTTGGTACACCTACAAGATTGGATCGAGAAGCCTGGTCTCGCCTGTCGAGGCGAAACTCTGGCAGGGATGGCAGTCAATGCTGGGAAATGGGCAGGCCGGTTTGCTTGCTGTCTCCATGGCCTGCGAAAGTGACTGCGCAAACGAAAGACGTTTACTAAAAGATCATGCCGGAAGCATTTATAGAAGAGTCAATGATGGGTTGCTTGAACTGTGATCCAACTGGAATCAAAACGGGAAGTAGAAAAATGAACAATACAACAGAAATAGTTAGAACTGGCCCTGCCGGAAAAGGATTAATTTTCTTGCTGGCATTACTTTGTGGACTCGCGGCATGCAGTCGCGA
>JAPUHG010000095.1 GCA_027297845.1 Gammaproteobacteria bacterium
TCAAGGATGCAAACGGCGTCTGTGATCGTAACCAGGAATCGGCAAAGACCCAGACTTTGCTGCTGAGCAAAAATAAAACTGCCGCTGCAGCGGCGGCACTCAAAGAGCTGATAATATGCGGGTCTGCGTACATGGGTTCACTTGCGAGAAAACCAGAGCTAATTGTAGTGACCTTACATAAGGTCAATCAGTGACCTGGATCACAAACTGCTTGCCTGAAGGCCCTGATTTGACTGGTTTTGGTCGATTTCTGGTCATTTTCCGGGAATCCGCTGCCCTGGCCTCCGGATCGGGCGGGCAATCACAAAACGGGACTGAGGAAAATGCTGAACCAGACAAGAACGATTTGCTCCAGTTGTCCTTACTGCGGGGAACAGATTACATTGGTCGCCGACTGCAGCGTCGTTCATCAGGTCTATGTTGAAGATTGTGAAGTTTGCTGTCGGCCGATAACGATTGAGGCAATAACAGACCGGCAAGGCGAGATAACCCTGATCCTGAGGGATGAAAACTCATAGGAGTGTCATGGATAAACGGATGAGAGCGCTACGCGGAATACTATTCTTGCTGCTGATTGCGATAAGCACAGGGTGCTCAAACTTGCTGTTTGACATCCAGCAACCCGAAGTAACGGTCAGCTCGTTTCGGCTTCTACCCTCCCATGGGACTACCCTGAATTTCGAAATTATGTTGCATATAAAGAATCCGAACCCGGTTACTCTGAACCTGGACGGCATCTCCTATGCAGCCAGTCTTGAAAATCGCAGAATTATTAGCGGTAACGCGGATGCGCTGGGTAGTGTCGAAGCATATGGCGAAGACGATTACCCGATTTTTGCCAAGGCTGATCTTGTGGCCGGCGCTGCCTTGCTGGTCGACCTGGTCAGAAACCCAAAGGATTTAGTCGCCTATGAATTTGAGGCGACGATCGATATTGGCGGATTGATGCCGGATATTCGGGTCCGAAAACGGGGCGAACTATCGATGTCCGGCAACTAGAAATCTTCTGAGCGACGTACACTGATGATACTGGAATTCTTCGAAGCAATACTGAAAGCCTCATTGCTGGTAGGCGCGTTCAGCTTTGCATTGATCTACTGGGGTCTGCACATCGGTCAAATTAAGAGGCCCGAACACGCAGGGGATTTCCACAAAGAATTAAAGCGCATGTCCAAAGAGCGCAAGAAAGACAAAACAAAGTACAACCCGGTACACAAGAAATGGTTTGTATTTGGCGGTGGTTTCTATGGCGCGGTGGCCCTGATGACTTATTTCCTGGTCGAATGGTATGAGTTCGTCGATTTCATTCGCGGGCTCAGTGGTATTGCCGATCTGCTATCCCGGCTGGGCATCAACCTCATCATCAATATTTTTGTCGAAGCTCTGATCAATTTTATTGTCGCTATTACCTGGCCGGTATACTGGATGTCGGAAATAGAGACCAACCGGATATGGCTATGGGCCATCGCCGCTTATGGTGGCTATTACGCCGGTTCTGGGCTGGCCCATTACTTAACAGATCACGAAAGCGGCGCTCCAGAGAAGTAGAGCCGGAGAAAGCGTCATGGCAGAGCTTAATTAATCGACAAGCTGAGCTTTCATTTCGCGTAAGCGATTGAGTTGTTCCGCCATGTCCGCTTGGATTTCAATCCTCATTTCCTGAAAACGCGGATCATCGTGCAACGAAGCCATATTGGGATCCAGTTCGGCAAACCATTGCCAGCTTTGGTTATATTTGTTTTCGATGGCGACTCGTAGCGCCTTGATCGCCGCCTCAGTCTGTCCCGCTATGGCCAGGGCGTGGACGTCTGCGATTCCTCGCGGACCGTTGTGAAAATAAGTCCCGTAAGTGGGATCCTCGAAAGTCCGCACGGCGTTTAGCAAGCGGTTTGCCTGCTCCTGATCTCCCGACTCTTGTAGCAATAAGGCGAGATTCACGGCGTCTTGCACATCGAATTGAGTAAGCTCGAGGCGCTCCACAAACAAATTAGGCATTAACCTGCGGTACCAGCCTAAGGCTTCCGCATGGTTTCCGGAACGCAGCGCCGCATCCCGCAGGATTCTCAAGAAAATCGTGTGGGCCCCCCAACGATTATCGACTTTGTTTTCCAGCGCAGTCCGCGCAATCTGTGCAGCTTTTTCAAATTCGCCCGCATGTACCTTGAAACTGGCCTGTACAGCCATGGGCAGGGCCTGACCCGGGCCGGTGGCCATCGTCCGCTTCAGCCACTCGTTGGCCAGTTGCTCATCACCAAATTCCAGGTAGTTCCACGCGATAAAGGCCATCGTTTCGGGATCATCCGGGTCCAGCCGGACGGCCTCCTCCTGCAGAAAAAGACCGTTGGCATAGTCGCCCAGCGTCCCATAGACACCTGACGCGCCATAGTATCCCTGTGGATTCGTCGGGCTCAGCACCCGAATCTTTTCAAACGCAGCCAGCGCCTCGTCAAAGCGGGCAGTAAAAAAATACACCCTGCCAAGTTCAAACAGGTGATCGGTAGCCAATGGGTCGATTTCCAGTCCTTTTTCAATATATGGAACCGCTTCCTCGTAGCGTTCCACTTTTCTCAAATATTCGGCATAGTCTTTGAGAATGGTCGAGTTATTCGGACTTAACGCCAGCGCCTTGCGAAACATTTCCTCAACGCCTTCACCATCTGTCGTGAAAAATTTTAACGAAGCAAACGCGGACCAGGCGGCGCCCGACCGGCCGTCCAGCGCAATGGCTCTTTCAGCAACAGGTCCGGCTTTCTCCCTAAGCTCGGCCACCGTAATGGCGCCCGTATCGGAAAGCTGGTTATAGGTCCGTACCAGGCCCGTGTGAGCGGCTGCATAATCGGGATCCAGTTCGATCGCCTTACGATAGTAATTTTCGGCTTCAAAAAGATCGTCAAACCCCGATCGGGCAAAAAATTGCCCGGCCATCAAGTAGGCGTTGTAGGCCTCCAGGCTCTGAGTCGGTCTTTTATCCAGCAATTCCTGGTCTTCCAGCGATAGCACCGCCTGGAGTTGCTCGGTGATCGATGCCGCCATCTCGCTTTGTATTGCGAAAATGGTCTCGGCGGTCAGGGTGCGGTCATAGGTCTTCGCCCAGATGTGCTCATCGGTCGCCGCATCGATCAGCTGCACATTGATGCGAATCTGGTTGCCGGCACGTTGGACGCCGCCTTCGAGTATGGTCGCGACCCCCAGTTCCTCGCCGATCGTTTTCATGTTCTTGGTCGTGTCGCGATATTCCATGACCGAAGTTCGCGAAATCACTTTCATCGAGCCCAGGTTGCCAAGCAGGGTCAACAAGTCGTCATGGATACCATCGGCAAAGAATTCCGCGTTTTCCTGCTGCAAACCGCGATTGGCAAAAGGCAGCACCGCGATCGAACGCCGGTCGAGCGAGCTGTCGGCGGTGGCCTGTGTTGTCTGATCGGACAGGAAGAATTTGTCTACGGCGAACCACACGATGATCGCAGCGAGTATGGCAATAACCGTGAAGTCCAGTTTACGACCAGTGCTTTGGGTAATGGACTGACTGCGATCGACATCTTTTTCTTTTTTTATGCCTTCCGGTGTAATTTCAAAGGCCCAGGCGAACACCAGCGCAACGGGAAAACCGAGAGCCATCAGGAAAGTGAAAACCTGCATCACCCACTCGGGTGCGTGGAAAGTCGGCAAAACCACCGAGGCGATCTCGACAATGAGCCAGGCGACTGCGAAATAAACCGCCGCAACGCGAATGACGTTTCGGCGTTTAAGTTCCTGGAAAAAACCACCCTGATCAGTCAATGCAGAATCTCTGTAGCCCGCAGATCGGCTGAAATCATAGCATCAACCATGCCCTTCCTCCTGCTCCTCGGCCTGTGCGACCTGCAAATCTATCGCGGCGCGGATTTTGGGGTCGTCAGCATTTTCTTCCGGACAGACTGCATAAACCGCGACATCCGTGAGCTTGACGATGTCGAACGGCCTGACCAGTTCGCCGTCGCGGAGCTCTCTTTCGATGGTTCGCGGGTTAGCCAGGGCGACTCCTTGCCCCTGGATCGCGGCCTCGAACAGGGCGTTCGGGTCATCCATGACCCAGCCATCGCGTGCGTCCACATTTTTGATACCGACAAATTCCAGCCACGACACCCAGTACTGATAGCTGCCGTCATGCAGCAGCCGCACATGCTCAAGGTCCTCCAGGGTAGTTAACGCATTGGGTCCGTTCAGCAATGCCGGAGCACAGACCGGCACTTCCTCGTGCTTGAACAGCCGTTTCACAAACAGTCCCGGCCAGTCTCCCCGTCCATAGCGAATCGCCACGTCGATGCGTTCGCGTTCGAAATTAACCAGCCGGGTCGTCGAACTGATGCGGATTCCGTACTGGGGAAAATCTCGCTGGAAAAGGTGCAGCCGCGACATTAACCAGCCGACCGCGAACCGCGGCGTCGTACTGATCGTCAGAATCTGCTTTTCGTCCGCCCGTGTGCGGACGGCATCCGAGGCCTCCGCAATCTTTTCAAGGGCACCGCGAACAGCCGCGGCGTATTCCCTGCCCTCATCGGTCAATTCGACACCGCGGGGCAACCTTTCGAACAGGCGTACGCCCAGGAACTCCTCGATGTGCTGGATCTGACGGCTCACCGCGCCGTGGGTGACGAACAGGTCGCCCGCCGCCGCGGTAAAGCTTTTATGGCGGGCGGCCGCTTCAAAGGCGCGCAGCGCGTTCAGTGGTGGCAATCTTTTCATAGCTGTGAATAAAGCTCACAAGAATAGGTGAAATTATATCGATTTTTATTGTTTTATCAAGGTATTACTATAATTCCCATGATTTACATGCACATCTTTCAGAGGAGAGAAGCCATGAACCTAAACCAAGCGAAAACTCAGAGCACGGATGAAAACCAGGTAGCCCGGGAAAACGCACGGGCCAGGCGGATGAGGCGGCGTCAGCAGAACCACAGTTACTTCAGTAACAGCTCGCGTTCCCTGTCGTTATTCACATTGCGTTGGTGAGCGGCGTCATTTTGAGACCTGGTGCAGGTCGCTAAACCCCGCCACGGAGGGCGGGGTTTTTTTTGACCGGTAGCCGCCCCCCGGCGGCAACCACCCTCGTACCCGGCGAGCTAACCGGTCGGGTCGATATTCGCGTTCAAACGAAACATGTTTTTTGGATCATAGCGATTCTTGATCTTGACGAGGCGCGGATAATTAGGTCCGTAGTTCGCATGGGTCCGCTTTTCACCCTCTTCGTTAAGGTTGGTGTAATACCCGATCGTGTGATCGTGCCAGCTGCTGAAGTACCCGCGCACCTTCGCGATATTGGCTTCATTCCGGGCCGGTTCCGCCCATACACCAAGAGCTCCGATGAGGGCAAATGCATTCCGGTGCGCAAAAGCGGTTTCATCCTGCCCGACCCTGGAAATGGCTCCGCGCAGATGATCTGTAAAAACCAAGACCGCCGCATCCTGAGGCAAATTACCCAGCAAATCGTCAATCAACTCGAGTGTGTATTCGTTCACGAAACCGGATTTCAAGTAGTACATCTGTCCGTGGCGCAATGCTTCATCGGCGCCGGTCTGTAAGGCGTTGTATTGCATCAGGCCGATATTGCTTGTTTTCGGTTTGCCAAATTTTCGCAGCGGCACTATGGCACGTTCGC
>JAPUHG010000096.1 GCA_027297845.1 Gammaproteobacteria bacterium
CCCTGGGCAGTGACCGCGGTCAGACCCAAAGTGTTGTCGCGTGGAGTTCCGTATTTCAGTGTACGTGGGCCAGCCGCATTGCAGGCGAGGTTGCCGCCTACAGTCGAAAATGCGGCGGAGGTTGGGTCGGGCGGCCAGAAAAAACCATCTGGCTGGAGACATTCCTGCAGATCCTGGTTGATTACGCCTGCCTCGACGACGGCGACCCGATTGTCCGCGTCGACTCGAAGAATCCGGTTCATGCGCTCGAGTGAAAGGGCGAGGCCCCCTGGTGGCGGAATCGCCGCCCCGGTGGTACCGGTGCCTCGTCCGCGCGGACCCACAGGAACCCGGTGCTCGGCGCAGGCGGCCATGATGGCGGCGACTTCATCCGTGCTTTCCGGCAAGGCTACAGCTGCCGGCAAGCCCTGGCCCCGGCTGTTGTCATAGCCATAAGCCCAGCAATCGGCCGGGTCGGTCAGAATTTTTGTGCTGTGATTTTTTCCCGATGCGATCCTGAGCTGATCGATGAATGCCTCCGGCAGCCCGGGCTTGCGAATTTTCATGGCTAATCCTGGACGCCAAGCAACTCCCGGTCGATGAGATCACAAAGGCAATGGATGAAGACCAGGTGTACTTCCTGAATTCGAGCCGTGTTTTGTGCCGGGACCCGAAGTTCGACGTCGTCCTTGCCGAGGATGCCGGCGAGGTCGCCGCCGTCACGCCCGGTGAAAGCAATGATTTTCATCCCGCGCTCGTGCGCAGCAACACAGGCCCTGGTCACATTCTCGGAATTACCGGAGGTAGAGATCGCCAGCAGCACATCGTTTGGCTGACCCAATGCACGAATCTGCTTTGAAAAAATATCGGCAAAGGAATAATCGTTGGCGATCGAGGTCAGCGTAGAACTGTCGGTGGTGATCGCCATCGCGGGCAGGCCCGGACGTTCCATCTCGAAGCGGTTGAGCATCTCAGCGGAAAAATGCTGCGCGTCTCCAGCCGAGCCACCATTACCGCAGCAGAGTACCTTGCCGTTTTCCAGCAGGCTGCGGGTGATCAATTGCGCGGCGCGGCTGACCAGCGGTGCCAGGTCGCTGGACTGGCGTTTAATTTCAATGCTGTCAGCGAAGTGCTGTCTTACTCGGTCTTCACTGTTCATCGCTGCCGGTTCCAGATCGTGATCACGCCGCTGCGCATTGTCGCACGAATCGTGGATGCTTACTCATCCTGGAACGCGTCGGCAATCCAGACAATGTGCGGCTTCTCCAGCAATCCGCTGATGGCGATCACATCGAAGCGCAACGGATGCTCAGCGAGCGCAGGATTTTCCTGCAGAAATTTCATTGCGGCCCGGCGAATTCTTTGTCTTTTCTGAAAACCAATCGAATGCAGGGCATCTTCAATGTTGCTTGTGCGATAGCGAACTTCGGCCATAACAAGAGTATCGCCGTCTCGCATCAGCAGGTCTATTTCGCCAACTCGACAAGTGAAATTGCGCTCCAGAAGGATCATCCCGTGGTCTTGTAAATGAGCGAGCGCGATAGCTTCTGCACCACCCCCATCCTGTTGTTGGCTGGTGCGCATGTCACCCCGGATCCGTGATCCCTGGCGATACAAATGGACTGCTAGTTGCCGAGACTTTGGTCATCGTCGGAAACCGGCGGCTCGGCCACAACAGACGAGTCCACCATACCGGGATCGCTAAAGTCATTAATCAGCGGTGGCAACAACCTGGGTTTCCCATTATCGATCTCCGCCCAATCGAGGTCGCGCCGAATACGGCGGTCCGAGTCCAGCCACAAGGTGCCGGACATGCCCGCGACGGGGCGGTCGCCAAAAGAGCCCCTGTGCAGCAGCGGCACCATGCGATAGGCATCGAAACCCATGGCGAACAATCGGCCGCGCGACGCGAGCGCCGGCCATACGTCGTTTACCGATTCGCTGAGCTGACCTTCGAGCAGGTCGGGGTCAATCATCCACGGCATGTCGGCGAAAGATACCCCGTTGAGCAATCGGTTGTTGGCGTTGCCGGGGCTGAAAATTGCGGAGGTGCTGAAAACGGGCAAATCGGCCGCATAATGATATTTGAGCTGCGGCTTGATTTGCCTCCCCTGGGCGGGTCTGGCTGCGAGAAAAACAAACTCCGTGTCCTGCCGTCGCCTGGGTTCAAATTCAAGACGAACGCCCAACGTGGATTGCAGGCGACTACGTCTGGAACGACTTTCGGTCAACATCAGCAAACGCGTAATCGAGGATGAAAAATCCTGTACACCGACATCATAGGCACGGTAGTCAAGCAATTCGCCGCCCTGGATCTGTAGTTCATCCTGGAAGGCGCTGATCAGTCGCATGCCCCAATCATTGTTGGGAATCAATGCCAGACCGCGGGTAAATCCCAGGGCTGCGATACGCCTGGCCACCGCCCGTGCTTCGTCTTCCGGAACCAGCGCGAACTGATAAAAACCATCCGGCGCGTCGCTGTTGCGCCCGAGAAAATTCAATGCCAGCGTTCTTACCTGTGCCACATTGTTTTCAGCGACCGCGGCAACCGCGGGTCGAGTCAGGGGGCCAACGACAAAATCCGCGCCTTCGACGATAGCAAGACGGTATGCGTTTGCAGGGCCAAGCTCGTTGACATCGTAAATACGGATGTCGGGGCGCAGACTGGCATCGGTCTGCTGGAAATACGCGGCCATGAATCCTTCCCTGATCGCCAATGCCGCAGATTGCTGTCTACCGCTTGTTGGCAATAACAGGGCGACCTGCTGAGGATATTCTGTCGAGATCCGGTACGCGTCGATGATTCTCAGCAGCAGCTCACCATCGGCCGGATGCCCCGGCTGTTGGTTTCGCCAGTTGGCAATGCCGGATTTGAATGCAAACGGATTGCGGTCTGCCAGTTTTGCTACCGCTGCAAGGCTCAGCCAACCGGCAATCAACGGGTCTTCGGTAACCGACAGCGCCTCCTGAAGGTCTTGCAGCGGAACTTGTTGCAAACCGTTCCAGATCTCCTGAAGGTTGTTTTCGCGCGCGCTTTCGTCTGGCAGCAAGTTCTCGCGATAGACCAGGAACTCGATTCCATTGCGCGGCTGGCCAAACTGGAAACTGCTTTTGGCACGTAGCAAATACGCCCAGGCCTGATCTTCGAGCGATAGCTCGATGGGTAGCTTGCCGAGCAGCTCGACCGCTCCGCGCGCGTCGTGATGCAACAGCGCCAGGCTGGCGCCGAGCAACGCCCAGCGGCTTAACACGCCGCCCTGTAGCGGTCCGACTACACGTTGCAGCGCATCGCGAGCACGTTCATCTTCACCACTTTGGTACAGGTCGAAGGCTGCGGCCAGCAGGTAACGGTCGCGATCCGCGGCTTTGGAGCTTCGCGCCAGGCGCAGGTAAATGGTTGCAGCTTCCTGATAATCTCCCCGCTGTTCCAGCCTCGTCGCCTGTGCGCTGAGCCGGCCCGGGTCGCGTACACCGCCGCCACTGGTACAAGAAGCCACTAACAGAGCAGCGATCAGCGCCAGGCATCCTTTCATTATTTCCTTATTCGCTTGCATGGCCGGTTTTCCTCGGGGCAGGATGGCATCCTGTGCCATCTTCAGTGGGAGATTATATCGTGCCGGAGCAACCAGGGATTCTTTATGTGGTCGCGACGCCGATCGGCAATCTTGCCGATATCAGTTTGCGGGCCAAAGAAGTGCTGTCTTCGGTCGATCTGGTTGCGGCTGAAGATACCCGCCACAGCCGCAAATTATTAACCCGGCTGGGGCTGAAAAAAAAGCTGATTTCGCTTCACGAACACAATGAAACAGCCCGCGTCCCCGGGATTATTGAACTGCTGACCGCCGGGGATAACGTTGCGCTGATCAGCGATGCCGGGACACCCTTGCTCAGCGACCCGGGTTATCGACTGTTGAAAGCGGTACGCGAACATGGACTGCAGGCCGTGCCGGTGCCGGGGCCCAGTGCGTTAACGGCGGCGCTCAGTGTCGCCGGGTTGCCGACCGACAGGTTTGTATTCGAGGGTTTTCTACCATCAAAAAGTGGTGCCCGGACGGCTCATCTGAAGGCATTGCTAGCTGAGCCTAGGACCATGGTTTTTTATGAAGCGCCTCATCGGCTGCAGAAAGTTCTCGCCGCTATGGCTCGGATTTTCGGCGGCGACCGGTCCGTTTGCGTAGCTCGGGAAATGACCAAGCAATACGAAACTATCTATTACGGCACCCTGGCCGAACTGGCGGCGCAGGCGAGGGATGATCGGGACTTAGGCCGCGGTGAGTTGGTAATTGTCGTATCGGGTGGCGAGGAATCGGCGACCAGCGGTGCGCAGGATGTCAGCGGCCTGCTGACCGCGTTACTGACCGAATTGTCACCAGCCAAGGCTGCCCGGATAGCCAGCCGGGTGAGCGGATTGCCGAGACCGGAAGTATACGCGCTGGCTATAAAGCTCGCCGGGGAATAATCGATACCCGAATCTGGCACGCTTTATCGATAAGCGCTTGAGTAATCGGCTGGGTGGCCTTACCTTTGACGCCGGGAGTCGGCCAGGCAATCGCTGTGCTTTTGTGCAGAGGAAAGTCCGGGCTCCGAAGGGCAAGGTGCCAGGTAACGCCTGGGGGGCGCGAGCCTACGGAAAGTGCAACAGAGAGTAGACCGCCTAAGCGCTTCGGCGCCGGCAAGGGTGAAAGGGTGCGGTAAGAGCGCACCGCGCGGGTGGCAACATTCCGCGGCACGGTAAACCCCACCTGGAGCAAGACCAAATAGGGGAACAGGCTAAATGCAACGCGCGGCCCGCGCGGGTTCCCGGGTAGGTTGCTTGAGGTTTGCGGCGACGCAGATCCCAGATGAATGATTGTCCAAGACAGAACCCGGCTTATCGGCCGGCTCCCACTGTTTATTGCCGGGCCGGGAAAATCCGGCAGTTTGAGAAAAAAGAATAATTGGCAAAAAACGTAGATTTAGCCTGAAAAAGCACTCGCAAGTTACTGATTTGTCGTCTGTCTAAGTGCCGCCGCAAGCATGAACTGTCGCTCCTAAGTTACTGTCTTACCTAAAAAAAATGACTTTTGACTGTTGACAGTCAATCGCTACGCTCCCTATAGTGTCGCAGAGTGGAGAAAAGTGGGAAATCTTGGGTTTTCCGATCACACTAATAGGGAATTCAGATGTTTCGAGGGGCAAACAAGGTCACTGTCGATGCGAAGGGTCGCCTGGCGATTCCGACTCGTTATCGAGACCGGATTGCCCAGCGTAGCGACGGCCAACTGATCATCACCGTCGATCGGCAATGCCTGCTGATCTATCCGTTGCCGGATTGGGAAGAAATCGAAAGAAAACTTGTTCGTTTGCCCAGTCTCAATCCACAAGCCCGCCGTCTCCAGCAATTCATGGTCGGTTACGCCAGCGACGTAGCGCTGGATTCGCACGGCCGTGTCCTGTTGGCGAAAGAACTTCGGGAATTCGCTGCCATCGATCGGCAGGCATTGCTGATTGGCCAGGGGAACAAATTCGAATTGTGGGATGAAACTCGCTGGAGCCAACGGATTGCTGAATGGCTCAAGGACGATCAGGCCAGCGGATCCGGTTTGCCTCCAGAACTCGAATCGTTGTCGCTGTAAAGGCCCGTGACAAAAACGAATTCGCACAAACCGGTGCTTCTGGACGAAGCGCTGGCGGGGCTGGCAATAAAGCCATCCGGGACTTACCTGGATTGTACGTTTGGCCGGGGAGGGCATAGCAGAGCCATTCTTGGGAAATTGGATGATAAAGGTCGCCTGATTGCTATCGACCGGGATCCGGAAGCGGTGGCAGCTGCTCAGGCCGACCTGGGAGATGATCCCCGGTTCTGCATTTGCCGGGGAACATTTGGGAAGATAACCGACATTGTCAGGCGGCAAGGCATGACTGGTTTGGTAAATGGATTATTGATGGATCTTGGCGTTTCGTCACCGCAGCTAGATGACCCGGCGCGTGGGTTCAGCTTCAGTTCGGATGGTCCGCTGGATATGCGTATGTCGCCAGACGAGGGGATCAGTGCTGCGGACTGGCTCGCCAAGGCGGAAGAGCGGGAAATCAGCCAGGTGTTGTTTCGTTACGGTGAAGAACGGCAGGCACGACGCATCGCTCGCGCAATTGTCGAGGCGCGCTCCGTAGCGCCGATAAGAACGACCGGCCGCCTGGCTGAAATTATTGGAGCCTTGGTTCCAGCACACCAGCGCAAACGCCACCCGGCGACGAAAACCTTTCAGGCGATTCGAATTTATATAAACAAGGAGTTGCAGGAACTCGAACAATGCCTCACGCAGAGCATCGATTTGCTGGCCAGGGACGGCCGGCTTTGCGTGATCAGTTTTCATTCGCTGGAAGATCGCATCGTCAAACGGTTTATGCGGGCTCAGTCAAAACCTGATCCGGTTTATGCCGGTCTGCCGGAGATACCGCCGGAGGCACAGCCAAAACTCGCATTGATTGGCAAAGCGATAAAAGCGAAACCTGAAGAAGTGGTGGATAACGCCCGTTCGAGGAGCGCGGTGTTGCGCATCGCGGAGAAACTTTGATGTTGGCCGACCGTCGATTCAACTCTCTGCTGATGGGCGTACTTTGGCTGGCCGTAGGTTTTTCGGCGATCGTCGCGGTTTATGCGCGGCATGAATCCAGGTTGCTGTTTTCTGAGCTGCAAAAACAGGAAGCCAGGCGCGATCTGTTGAATATCGACTGGGGTCGGTTACAGCTCGAACAAAGCACCTGGGGCACCCACGCGCGAATCGAGCGCATAGCGCGTGAAGAGTTGGGCATGGTTGTGCCGAGCCCTCAACAGCTGCTGGTGGTCAAGCCATGAAGCGTACCGGCAGGCAGAATGTGTACCGGCAGTTTCGCTGGCGCGCGCTGCTGATCATAGCCATGTTCGGCCTGGCTGCCGTGGCGATTGTCGGTCGCGCACTCCAGCTGCAGGTTTTGGATAAGGAGTTCCTCGAGCGGCAAGCCGATGCGCGTCACCTCAGGGTGATTACACTGAGTGCGCATCGTGGATCGATTCTCGATCGGAATGGTGAAACCCTGGCAGCGAGCACCCCGGTGGATTCGGTCTGGGCAGATCCGGGTGCGCTGGCGCGGGCAACAGATCGCATCAGTGAGCTGGCAAAAATTTTACAGCGTAGTCCGGAAAATCTTTTGCGCCAGATCACCAGCAACCTGGAGCGTGAATTCATCTTCCTGCGCCGTCACATGTCGCCGGACAAGGCGGCCGCGGTCATGGACCTGGGAATTCCTGGTGTCTATTTGCAGCGTGAATATCGCCGCTATTATCCGACCGGCGAAGTGACCGGTCACCTGCTCGGCTTTACCGATATCGACGACCGTGGTCAGGAGGGTCTGGAGCTTGCGTATGACCAGTGGCTGGTTGGCGAACCAGGTGCCAAACGCGTCATCAAGGATCGTTTGGGCCGGGTGATCGGCGATGTCGAGAGCATACGTCCGGCACGTCCCGGCAAGGATCTCGTCAGCAGCATCGACTTGCGGATCCAGTATCTGGCCTATCGGGAACTGAAAGCGGCAGTCCAGCACCATCGGGCGAGATCCGGCTCGGTTGTTGTGATGGACATTACCACCGGTGAAGTTCTCGCCATGGCCAATCAACCTGGCTACAACCCGAATGACCGCTCGCAGTTTTCAGTTTCGCGATACCGCAACCGGGCGGTAACCGATATTTTCGAACCCGGCTCCAGCTTCAAACCGTTGGTCATTGCAGCGGCGCTGGAAAGCGGGCAATACACGCCGTTTTCGCGGATCGATACCTCACCAGGCTATCTCAGGGTGCCCGGCAAGACGATCGAGGACCCCAGGAATCTCGGTGTCATTCCTATTGGTACGATCCTTGCGAAATCAAGCAACGTTGGCGCGAGCAAAGTGGCGTTGTCGCTGGATCCGGAATATTTATTCGGGATTATCAGGCGCTTTGGTATCGGTCAGCTCACGGGCAGTGGTTTCCCGGGCGAATCGGCTGGTCTGCTGAGTGATTACAGCCACTGGCACGAGATCGGCCAGGCGACACTGGCCTATGGTTATGGCTTGTCACTGACGCCATTGCAGCTGGCGCAAGCGTATGCGGTTCTGGCGGCAGACGGCATCCGCAGGCCACTGTCTTTGTTGCGCACCGATCAGCCCGAAGCCGGTGAACGGGTAATTACACCGGAAACGGCAATCGCCGTGGTCAATATGCTGGAGCGGGTCGTCAGCACGGATGGTACCGGCAGGAACGCGGCCGTACCGGGTTACCGGGTTGCCGGCAAGACCGGTACTTCCTGGAAATTTCAGGCCGGCGGGTATTCGACCGATCGTTACATTGCGGTGTTTGCCGGACTGGCGCCGGCCACCGATCCACGCCTGGTGATCGTCGTCCTGATCGACGAACCCGGCGGCGATAAATATTACGGCGGCGATGTGGCCGCGCCGGTTTTTTCAGCAGTCATGTCCGGTGCGTTGCGTTACCTGGCTGTGCCACCCGATGCGTTAACGCCATACCAGCCTGAATCGGGCACGATCGTACAGGCACGCGTCCACCGTGCTTCTGCAGTGGCGAGAGATCGATGATGGCGGCACCCGCAAAGACTTCGATTTCACTGGCCGGGTTGCTGGGCATTCCGGCAGATCGGCTGACCAGTAATCCGCAGATCAGCGATATCACGGCCGACAGCCGCGAAGTGGTTCAGGGGAGCTTGTTCCTGGCCTGCGCCGGTCAGCATTCTCATGGCTTGGATTATCTCGAGCAAGCGCTCGCGCAGGGCGCGGTTGCAGTTGCCTGGGAATCCAAAATCGGCATCAAACCGCCGCGGGTCGATAGCAGCGTGCCATTGCTGGAAGTTCCGCAACTGAGACATCGGCTGGGGCGCATGGCGGAACTTTTTTTTGGCGCGCCATCGAAGAAAATAGAGGTTACCGGCATAACCGGTACCAACGGCAAGACAACCTGCGCTTGGTTACTGGCGGGAGCGCTTGACGCCAACGGTCAGTCCACAGGAATTATTGGCACTTTAGGACATGGCTTCCCGGTGGCCCTGTCTGCCGGAGATTTTACGACACCGGATTGCATTGGCGTGCATCGGCGCCTGGCCGAACTGCGCGAACTGGGCGCCACTCATGTTGCCATGGAAGTATCTTCACATGCGCTGGATCAGTGCCGCGTCGACGGAGTGCATTTCAGGGCCGCATTATTTACCAACCTAAGCCGCGATCATCTCGATTACCACGGAGACCTGGCAAGTTATGGTGCAGCCAAGGCCAGGCTGTTTCTGAATCCGGAGTTGGATCGCGCGGTCATCAATGTCGACGATTCCTACGCAGAAACCATTATCGAACAGTTGCAACAACGGATCCGATTGCTGCGCGTCGGACGCAGTGTGGATGCGAACGGACCGGGAGAATTTCTTCGCCTGGAGTCGACCAGGGAGACGCAAAGGGGATTGGAGCTCGGCTTTGGCGGCAGCTGGGGCGAACTCAAGCTGAGCAGTCGGCTGCTCGGTGAATTTAATGCCAGCAATCTGGCGCTGGTTCTGGCGGCCCTGCTGGCCGAAGGAATAGAAGCGGATGACGCCATCCAGGCGCTGACCAACGTGTCCGCGCCACCGGGTCGCATGGAAGCGGTGACCGGAAGCGACCAGCAACCCACCGCTATAGTTGATTATTCGCATACCCCGGATGCCCTGGAGAAAGCGCTGTCGGCGTTGCGCGCGCATACCACCGGGAAACTCTGGTGTGTGTTCGGTTGCGGTGGTGAGCGCGACAAAGGCAAACGGCCCCTGATGGGCGAAATCGCCAGCAGGCTTGCGGATCAAGTGATCGTCACCAGCGACAATCCGCGTGGCGAAGACCCGCTTGCCATCATCGCCGATATCCAGGCGGGTACAGCCGACGCAGATCATGTGATCACGATTCCGGATCGACGCGAGGCCATAGCCAGGGCGCTGCAGCAAGCCGGGCAGGACGACATGGTGTTGGTTGCCGGCAAGGGCCACGAGTCCTACCAGGAAATTGCCGGTCAAAAGCTGCCCTTTTCAGATAGTCGGGAAATTCTGCAAATTCTGGAGGGGTCCTGATGATTAACGGACGTCTGCAGGAGATCAGCGAACAACTCAACGGCCAGCTGCATGGTAACGACGCGGGATTCACTGGCGTGTCCATAGACAGTCGAAAACTATCGACGGGCGAACTGTTTATCGCAATCCAAGGCGATCGTTTCGATGGTCATGAGTTTGTGCCGAACGCGGCAGAATGCGGAGCGGCCGGGGCGCTGGTACATCATTTACAACAGGCTTCTCTGCCTCAGGTTCAGGTCGGTGATACGCGGTTGGCATTGAGTCAACTGGCCGCTGCGTGGCGCCGGGAATTCGACATCCCGGTGATCGCCGTTACCGGCAGCAACGGAAAAACCACGGTTAAAAACATGCTGGCTGCGATCATGAGCCAGTGTGGGCCGGTACTCAGTACCTGCGGCAATCTGAACAACGACATCGGCTTGCCGCTGACTTTGCTGCGCCTGTCGGCAGAGCATCGTTGCGCGGTGATCGAGATGGGTGCGAACCATCCCGGAGAAATTGCCGGGCTGACAAAAATTACCCGCCCAACAGTCGGCGTGATCACCAATGCCGGTAAAGCCCATCTGGAAGGTTTTGGCAGTCCGGAAGGAGTGGCCCGGGCCAAAGGTGAGTTGTTGGCAGGATTACCCGCCGATGGCAGCGTGGTCATCAACGCGGATCAGCCCTGCGCCGCGCTCTGGAAGCAGCTCGCTGGCGAGCGGGAAATTATCAGTTTTGGACTGGTCAGGGATGCCCGGTTCACCGCCAGCGATGTATCGCAGGGAGTCCGCAATGGTCAGCCCTGGTTGCGTTTTTCAATAACCGCGCCGAGTGGAAATTTCCCGGTTGAGCTGAACTTTGCCGGCGCCCATAACGTGATGAATGCGCTGGCCGCCGCCGCCGCAGCGTCCGCCGCAGGGGCAGACAACGATGCTATCCGTGATGGTCTGCAGGCAACGCGGCAAGTGTCCGGTCGTTTGCAATTACTCAGTCGAAAAGGCGGTGGCTGGCTGATCGACGATACCTACAACGCCAACCCCGTATCGACCCGGGTTGCCATGGAATTTGCGGCCAGTCTCGAAGGACGCCACTGGTTGGTCCTGGGAGACATGGGCGAACTGGGGTCCGGTGCGGAACTCATGCATCAAGAGCTTGGGCTGGCTGCCGGTGAACTTGGCTTTGAGCGCATCTACAGCTGCGGCGATCTTGCTGCCAGGGCGGCGTCGGCTTTCCCGGGTGAAAGCCGGCGTTTTAACAGGCTGGACGAATTAATTGAGGCGCTACACGAAGACCTACCCGCAGCAGAGAAAAACGGTAGTGACGATAGCAGTGAGCAGGTGATCCCGCTGCTAAAGGCATCGAGGAGCATGGGTTTCGACAAAATCGTCGACGCGCTTTGCGTGGCTGCAACAGAAAACGGCGAGTGCCAGGGGGAGTAAAAAGTGCTGTTGTATTTAACGGACTATCTCAGTCAGCATTATTCGGGCTTCAATCTATTCGGTTACCTGACTTTCCGGGCGATTCTTAGTGCGTTAACCGCGCTCAGCATATCTTTGCTGGTTGGTCCTTTGATGATTCGTCATCTGAGTATTCGGCAAATCGGCCAGCAGGTTCGCGATTTGGGTCCGGAAACTCACTTGCTCAAGGCGGGTACACCCACGATGGGCGGCGCTTTGATTCTGATCGCAATTTGTCTGAGTACCCTGCTCTGGTCCAGGCTCGACAATTACTATGTCTGGGTCGTGCTGGGGGTAACCCTTGCCTTCGGCACCATCGGTTTCGTCGACGATTACCGAAAATTGATTTTGCAAGACTCGCAAGGCATTTCTGTCAAAGCAAAATTGTTTTGGCAGTCGGCGGCCGCGATCACGGCCGCGCTGGTTCTTTATTACAACGCGCAGGATCCGGCCATCGAGCACGCTTTGCTGATTCCCTTTTTCAAGGATTTGCTGATACCGCTGGGTGGTTTTTACCTGGTGTTCACCTACCTGGTGATCGTCGGCACCAGCAATGCAGTCAACCTTACCGATGGGCTTGATGGCCTCGCGATCATGCCTTGCGTGCTGGTCGCCGGCGCGTTGGGAATTTTCGCTTACGCATCGGGTAATGCCGTTTTTGCCAATTATCTCGGTATCCCGCACATCGCCGGCTCGGGCGAAATGATGGTGTTCTGCGCCTCGCTGGCTGGAGCCGGGCTGGGGTTCCTCTGGTTTAACACCTATCCGGCGCAAGTCTTCATGGGTGATATCGGTGCGCTGGCACTGGGCGCCGCCATCGGAGTGGTCGCTGTCATCGTGCGCCAGGAGTTAATCCTGTTGCTGATGGGCGGCGTATTCGTGATTGAAACGGTCTCCGTCATTTTGCAGGTCGCTTCGTTCAAGCTCACCGGCAAGAGACTTTTTCGCATGGCGCCATTGCATCACCACTATGAGCTCAAGGGATGGGCAGAGCCCAAAGTCATCGTTCGATTCTGGATCATTACGGTGATCCTGGTGTTGATCGGATTATCGTCGCTGAAGATTCGCTAACAGGTTTTATTGATGACCCGTATCGGACAACCTAATCTCTTGATGGCAGGCGCCGAGCCGGCAGGTAATGGCGTTCGTTGCCGCAGCATGGTGCTGGGTCTGGGCGCGACCGGCCTGTCGCTTGCGCGCTTCCTGGCGGAGCAGGGCGATGCGCTGCTGATTGCCGATACCAGGAAAAAACCGCCTGGTCTGGCGGCGTTGCAAAAAGAAGGTCTGGAGGTAGAACTTTCGCTGGGCGAGTACCCGGTGGATTGGCTGGACCGGGTAGATCGTATTCTGGTGTCGCCTGGTGTTTCACTTAGCCATCCCTTATTGCTGGATGCAAAAACCCGGGGTCTGCCGATGAGTAACGACATTGGTTTGCTGGCGCAACGCGCACACGACACCGGCGTGCCCCTGATCGTTGTGACCGGCTCGAATGGCAAGAGCACGGTCACGACCATGCTCTCCGCGATGCTTGAAAAGGCCTCTGTCCGAAGCAAAACCGGTGGCAACCTGGGCACGCCGGCCCTCGAATTGCTGGCCGGAGACACGCCCGATCTGTATTTGTTGGAATTGTCCAGTTTTCAACTGGACCTGGTTTCCGATCTACAGGCGAAGGTAGCGGCGCTGCTCAACGTGTCGGCCGATCACATGGATCGGTACCCGGATTTTTCCGCCTATGCGGCGAGCAAGGCGAAAATCTTCGAACGCTGTGAAAAAGCGATCGTCAATCGGGATGACGCTACAGTAATGTCATTATTGCCACGAGAATGCGACTACCTGAGTTTTGGCCTGGATGCCCCGACCGAAAACAATTTTGGTCTGTTGGGCGCAGGGCTGAATGATGCGAATTGCTTTCTTGGGCGCGGCAACGAAAAGCTGCTGGCCGCCGCGGAGTTGCAGCTCGCCGGCAGGCACAATCTGGCCAACGCGCTGGCTACGCTGGCAATGGCCGATTCCTTGTCTTTGCCGATGGACGCTTGTGTGCAAGCCCTGCGTGAGTACACCGGGTTGCCGCATCGTACGCAGCTCTTTGTCGAACACGCCGGCATTCGTTGGGTTGATGATTCCAAAGGGACCAATGTCGGCGCCGCGATTGCCGCCGCTGAAGGCTTGCAAGGCCCGTTATTGCTCATCGCAGGGGGCCAGGCCAAGGCGCAGGATTTTGCTCCGCTGGCAGCCGCGTTGGCCGGCAAGGCGCGCTCGGCGATCGTGCTCGGCCAGGATGCGGAAGTTCTTGCCAAGGCGCTGCTCCCGGTCTGCCCGGTCAGCTATGCAAGCAGCATGCGTGAGGCCGTTGAAATAGCCCACGCACAGGCAAAACGTGGCGACACGGTGCTGTTATCGCCAGCTTGCGGCAGCCAGGATATGTTTGCTGATTTTCGTGAGCGTGGCCGGGTTTTTTGCGACGCCGTCGCCGAGGTGCTGTCGTGAGCGCGTCGGCGATTACTCTGCATGATGCCGGTCTGCCAAGACGAACCGGACTGGATCCGGTGCTGGTGGGGCTGATCGCGGCGTTGTTGCTGATTGGCCTGGTCATGATGACGTCGGCTTCGATAACGATCGCCGATAACGATACCGGTAACGCCTTTTATTACCTGCAGAAACAGGCGATGTTTCTGTTGCTCGCGCTTACCGGCGGTTTCATGGCCATGTTGGTGCCCACCCAGTTGTGGCAACGAACCGGTCCATTGCTGCTTTTGATGGGTCTGGCCTTGCTGGTGCTGGTCTTGATACCCGGTATCGGGCACACGGTAAACGGGGCGACTCGCTGGATCAACTTTGGCCCCGTCTCGCTGCAAGCGTCTGAGCCGGCACGCCTGCTGATCATGATGTACCTGTGCGGATACCTGGTGCGCCGACGCGAAGCTCTGCAGACGAATTTCATCGGCCTCGCCGGGCCGGTATTTCTGGTTGGTCTTGCCTGCGCCTTGTTACTTGCGGAGCCCGATTTTGGTGCGGCGACAGTCCTGATGGGAACGACACTGGGTCTGTTGTTTCTTGGCGGTGTGCGCTTGCGTGATTTTCTGATGTTGTTTGTCGCCGTAATCGGCGCCTTGGCGGTACTCGCTGTGTCGACGCCATACCGGCTGAAAAGACTGACAGGATTTCTTGATCCCTGGGCGGACCCATTCGATTCCGGCTTCCAGCTTACCCAGTCGTTGATCGCTGTCGGTCGTGGTGAATGGCTGGGTGTGGGATTGGGCAACAGTGTACAAAAAATGTTCTACCTGCCCGAGGCGCATACCGATTTTGTATTCGCGGTGATCGCTGAAGAGCTGGGCTTTGCTGGCGTTTTCCTGGTTGTGTCTTTATTCCTGCTGGTGGTCTGGCGAGCTTTCTGGCTGGCGCGTTTTTCGGCCGAGGCCGGCAATTATTACCAGGCTTATCTTGCCGCCGGTCTCGGAATCTGGCTGGGCTTGCAGGCGTTTATCAATATGGGCGTCAACCTCGGCCTGTTGCCGACCAAGGGGTTGACCTTGCCAATGCTCAGTTATGGTGGCAGCAGCCTCGTGGTGACTTTTGTTGCGCTTGGACTATTGCTCAGGATTCGCCTGGAACTAGGCCAGGTTGGCAGCAAAGGGGGCGCCCGCAAACGCCAGGTGACCCGCAGCCGGAGGCCGGGAAGATGAGCGGTCCCGTTATGATCATGGCTGGTGGCACGGGTGGTCACGTGTACCCGGCGCTCGCGGTTGCACATGGCCTTATCGCCTGCGGCACGGATGTCGTCTGGCTGGGTACCCGACGGGGTCTCGAAGCAAGAGTCATTCCCCAGCAGCAAATACCGATCGAATGGATAACTGTATCCGGGTTGCGTGGTAAGGGTGTGATCGGCTGGTTGTTGGCGCCGTTCAGATTACTCAGGGCGCTTTTCCAATCGTTGTCGATATTGCGGAAAATTCAGCCATCGGCGGTGCTTGGTATGGGCGGGTTTGTTTCTGGTCCTGGAGGAGTGGCAGCTCGCCTGCTGGGACGCAGCCTGGTTATCCACGAACAAAATGCCGTCGCCGGCCTGACCAATCGCTTACTCGCCCGAATCGCAGACCGTGTGCTCGAAGCGTTTCCAGGCAGTTACCCGAACCTGCGGCGAGTTACCGCTGGGATCGAGACCGTTGGCAACCCGGTTCGCGAAGATATTCTCTCGGTGCCGGAGCCGAATCAAAGACTGGCCGGGCGCAGCGGAAATCTTCGTTTGCTGATTCTTGGCGGTAGCCAGGGGGCGCTGCGTCTCAACACCATGGTCCCGCCGGCGCTCGTCAGGATCGATAGCGCAAGCCGGCCGGAAGTCTGGCACCAGGCCGGTGAGAAAACCCTGGAACAGGCAAAAGCCGCTTACCGGCAGCAAAGCGTTGCCGCGCGGATCGAGCCGTTCATAGACGATATGGCTGAGGCTTATGGCTGGGCTGACCTGGTGATCTGTCGTGCCGGCGCACTGACCGTTTTCGAGCTGGCGGCCGCCGGGTTGCCCGCGGTCCTCGTGCCATTCCCGTTTGCGGTTGACGACCACCAGACGCTGAATGCCAATTGGTTGGTAAGAGCCGGGGCCGCAGTCTTGCTTGCCGAGGAAGAACTGACCGCGCAATCGCTGGCTCGAATATTGCGGCGGTTTGCCGGTGACCGGCGGGAATTGCTTGCCATGGCGAACCGGGCCAGGGCGCTGGCTGCTCCCGATGCTTGCGACAAGGTCGTCCGGGCCTGTCTTTCCGGTGCGCGGCCTTCCATGAATCGACGTGACGGTGGCTCATGAACACTCGCATGCGCCGGATCAACAGGATTCACTTTGTCGGTATTGGCGGCGTGGGTATGGGCGGCATTGCCGAGGTGCTGCTGAACTTGGGTTACCAGGTTCAAGGATCCGATATTCGCCACAGCAGGGTCACCAGGCGCCTCGAGTCGCTGGGTGCCAAGATCTCAATTGGCCATCAGGCCGAAAATGTCGGTGACGCGGATGTGATAGTCGTGTCCAGCGCTATTCGGGCAAGCAACCCCGAAATCGAAGCGGCGAGATTACAGCGTATTCCGGTCGTCCAGCGTGCAGAGATGCTGGCTGAATTGATGCGTCTGAAATATGGTATCGCCGTTGCTGGTACACACGGAAAAACAACAACGACATCCTTAGTAGCAACGGTGCTTGCGCATGCGCATTTTGATCCGACTATGGTCATCGGTGGACGGCTCAACGTGCTGGGCTCGAATGCACGCCTTGGACAGGGTCGCTTTCTGGTCGCCGAAGCAGATGAAAGCGATGGGACGTTTCTCTTGCTTAGCCCGACTATTGTGGTCGTGACTAATATTGATCCTGAACACCTCGACTATTATGGACATATGGATCGCGTTCGGGCTGCCTATCTCGACTTTATCAATCGGGTACCCTTTTACGGTCGTGCTGTGCTGTGCCTGGATAGCGTCAATGTTCGCGCCCTCCTGCCGCAGGTGCGCAAACGCTTTGTGACCTACGGCTGTAGTC
>JAPUHG010000097.1 GCA_027297845.1 Gammaproteobacteria bacterium
TCCTGATCGGCCGGCGTGGCGCCGAGCATAAAATAGAACCCGGGAATCTCTTGCTGGAAATAGGAGAAATCCTCGGCACCGGTAATTAAATCGATCACAACCACGTTTTCCTCACCGGCAATCGAGCGCAAGGTGGGCAGCATGGCCGCGGTCAGTTCCGGGTCGTTTACGGTTACCGGATAGCCCGGGTCGATCTCGACCGTGGCCGTGGTGCCGGCGGACCTGGCAATGTTTTCCACGGTGGTCACCAGCCGTCGCTGGATGTCCATCCGCATCTCGGCATCGAATGAACGAATCGTCCCCAGCATTTCCACGTTATCGGGAATGATGTTGTTGCGGATGCCACCATGAATGCTGCCGATGGATACGACAGATGGCGCCAGCGTGACATTGACCTGGCGGCTGGCAATGGTCTGGATTCCCAGTACGATCTGCGAGGCGACGACGATCGGATCGATACTCATCCACGGCTTCGAGGCATGCGCCTGCAGGCCCTGTACGCGAATTTTGAAATTGTCGTAGCTGGCCATCATCGGCCCGCTGCGATAGCCGATCACGCCGGCATTGAGCGAGGACCAGGTATGCAGGCCAAAGGCTGCATCGGCCGGGTAACGCTCAAACAGTCCCTCGTCCAGCATCAACCGGGCGCCACCCTCTTCGCCATCGGGCGGGCCTTCCTCCGCCGGTTGAAAAACCAGCAGCACCGAACCGGACAATTGCTCCTTCATACCGGCCAGCACTTCGGCGGCGGCCATCAGGATGGCGATGTGGGTATCGTGGCCACAGGCGTGCATGACGCCGGTTTCCTGATTGTTAAATGTCGTTGTCACCTTCGATGCGAATGGCAAATCATTGCGCTCACTGACCGGCAGCGCATCGATATCGGCGCGCAGCGCTACCATCGGGTGCAGGTTCTGGCCGCGAATCAGCGCCACGACCCCGGTATGAGCGACACCGGTCTCCACACCAAGCCCCAGGCGACGCAGATGAGCCGCGATGGTCTCGGCGGTCTTGAACTCCCGGTTACTCAGCTCCGGGTTGGCGTGAAAATGCCGCCTCCAGTCGATCAGTTGCGATTCGATATCCCGTGTGGCATTCCTCGCCTGCGACAGCAAATCGTTTTCCTGTGCGCTGACCGCACCACTTAGTAAGCAGCCGCACAAAAAAATGCTCGCTACCAGTATTTTTCTCATTTCCATTGCTGGTGTATATCCCCCTGGATTTTAAAAAAAAGCATTGTAGTCAAAAACGGCGCGCGCCGATCAGCAACCAGTTTCCATCTTCGTCCCGGGCCAGGTCTATCTGGTAATGGTCCTTATCCGCGGCCAGCCCGGTACCCGCCATGCCGGCGCGCAAACCCAGTCCAGCGGCCGTGACATCGACCTCGGCGAAGTCATTCGCGGTAAATTTAATGTCATTGATTTTGACCAGCAGTTCCAGCGACTGACGCGCCATCAGGTACAAACGAACCTGGTTGATCAGCATGCGGCGATCACGACCGCTCCGGTCCTCGTATTCAGCGTGCACGAGTTCACGGATGGCCCCCAGGTCGCGCGCCTCGGCCGCCTGCTCCGCCCGCGCGATGGTGTCACGTACCTGCTGCTCCGGACTGCCCGGATCGCTGCAAGCGGTCAGAAAAAAAAGAATCAGCAGCGTGAGCCGCTTCACTGGTGCCCCCGGTTCTCCGGGTTGTCCGAAGAAGGTGACTGCCCGAGCTCTTCGTCTTCGTGACTGACCCCCAGGCCGAGCACGGTTCGATTCGCGTAGGCAAAATAGGCGGTCACCTGGTTAATTTCGAGAATCTCGCCATCGCTGCAACCGGCGTCCCGTAAAACTGTAACCGCCGCCTCGCTGACAGACCCGGGGTTGGTGGTGAGTTGCCTGGCATAGTTGAGCGCCGCTTTTTCTCTGGCATCGAACACATCGCCCCAGACATCTGTTTCCAGGGCGCTGATCATCACTTCAAAATTGGCCTCGTTCGCCAGCAATTTTCTCAGGCCTTCCTGATGATGCGCGACACAATACTCGCAATCGTTTAGACGGCTGACATAAACCCCGATAAGTTCCAACAAATATCTCGGCAACTTGTTGGCATGGTGGTGCAAAACTGCCTTGTAAATCGCCATATGGCCATTCAATGTGTGCGGCCTCAGGCTGTGTGCCTTGAGAATATTGTCCACCTGCCCATCGGGACCGGCGATTTTCCTATAGAACTCGTCTATCTCTCCATCGGCATCTGCCGGATCGATCGTTTTGATCCAGTTCATGCTTTTCTTCCACCGCCAATCAAACTTGCCAGCCAGAATGCGATAAAAGAGAAAGCCACGCCCGGAACAATTTCATAAAGATCGAAAATCCCTCCTGGCCCACCCGACAACTGCTTCCAGATGATCACGGTCAATCCGCCGGTAAGTATTCCCGCCAGCGCGCCCAGGTAATTACTGTTTTTCCAATACAGCGAAAGAATAATTGTCGGCCCGAATGCCGCGCCAAGACCGGCCCATGCAAAGGCGACTTGTTCCAGTACGGTAGTGTCCACATTCAAGGCCACGACCATAGCTATGATCGCGATGCCGACGACCGCGAGCCGACCGATTTGCAAAAGCCGCGCGTCGGTCAGTTTTTTCGGTTTTAGCAGACCTTTGTAAAAATCTTCCGAAATTGCCGACGATGCGACCAGCAACTGCGAATCGGCCGTACTCATGATCGCAGCGAGTATGCCGGCCAGGCAAATACCGGCGATCACCGGGTTCAGCAACAGGGTGGTCAAAACCATAAAGACTTTTTCCGAGTCGCCGCCCACTAGCGGCGGATCGACCAGCACGATCCCCTCGAGACCGATCAACAGCCCCGCGCTTAGTGCAATCGCAACCCAGACCAGGGCTATGTGGCGCGCACGCGGCACATGCTCGGCCGATCTGATCGCCATAAAACGCGCCAGGATATGCGGTTGCCCAAAATAACCCAGACCCCATCCGAGCAAGGAAGCAACGGCTATGAAAGTCAGTGGCTGGCCATCGGCGGCAGTAAACGGTATCAGCAAGTGCAGATTTTTCCCCGCCATGCTCACCGACAGGCCGGCAAATCCGTCCGCAGCCGAGATACCAAGCACCGCGACAATGATCAATGCCAGGAACATCAACAGACCCTGGAAGAAATCGGTCCAGCTGACCGCTAGGAAACCGCCGATAAACGTATAGACCACGACCGTCACCGTGCCCGCAATGACCGCCAGCGTATATGACATGCCAAATACCGTTTCGAACAATTTTCCGCCGGCCACGAGACCCGAGCTGGTGTAAAAAGTAAAAAAGATCAGGATAAAACTGGCAGAAACAATGCGCAGCATGCCGCTGTGATCGTTAAACCGCCGCTCGAAGTAATCCGGCAAAGTCAGCGAATCGCCGTATTGCTCGGTCGCTGTTCTCAGTTTGGCAGCGACGATCCGCCAGTTGAGATAGGTACCGACCAACAAGCCAATCATCAACCAGCCTGCTTCAAAACCCGCCAGGTACGCATAGCCAGGAAGACCCATCAGCAGCCAACCGCTCATATCGGACGCCTGTGCGCTAAGCGCTGCGACTCCGCTGCCAAGGCTCCGTCCGCCCAGAATATAATCGGACAGGTTCTTGGTTCGTCGCCAGGCGACAAAACCGATGACGAAAACGACACCAAGATAGGCAATAAAAGTCAGTATGGTGGTGTTGTTGGCCTGGATCATTCAGTGTCTCTCTGGTGCCCGGGACGGTAACCTTCTCACAGACTGCAGGTCCGATAAAAGCCGGAAACAGGAAAAATTGCTGAATGACCCACGAACATAATCCGCAAGTCGAGCAAATGAGCGACGAATCCATGGTTCGAAACCTGGAAGCGCAACATCGTGTTCGAGGGAGACACCGCCCATGTTCAAGTTGATGAACGCGAGCCTGAAGAGGAGTCGTCCACGAACGAGCTTGCGACATCCTGGGCATATTGCCTTGCCAAGGAACTGGGACAGGTCGACCGGGCGGAACGG
>JAPUHG010000098.1 GCA_027297845.1 Gammaproteobacteria bacterium
AGACGATGCAGCCCTTGCGGGCGCATGGGGTAAGCGCCATGTCGAGCGGTATTCTGATCGATCAGGAGCAGGCGATGATCTGGCGCGGACCCATGGTGACCCAGGCCTTGAACCAGCTGATAAGCGATACGGTCTGGGGTGAACTGGATTACCTGATCGTCGATATGCCGCCGGGTACCGGAGATACTCAGCTGACTTTGTCACAAAGCGTGCCGCTAAGCGGTGCGATCATCGTCACGACGCCACAGGACATCGCATTGCTTGATGCGCGCAAGGGGTTGAAGATGTTCGAGACGGTTTCCGTGCCGGTACTCGGCATCGTCGAAAACATGAGTACTCACATCTGTGCGCAATGCGGTCATGAGGAGCCCATTTTTGGCAGCGGTGGCGGCCGGGCAATGGCGGAGCAGTATGCTGTGCCGTTGCTGGGGTCCCTGCCACTGGATATACACATCAGGGAGCATGTGGATAGCGGCAACCCGACTGTCATCGCCGACCCGGAAGGTCCAGTTGCCGAGCGTTATCAGCAGATCGCTTTGCGGATGAGCGTCCAGCTTGCGGCAAAGCGAAAGGATTACAGTCACCTGTTTCCGAAAATCAGTATTGTAGACGGTTGATGAGCATCAAATCCGACAAGTGGATAAGACGCATGGCTACCGAGCATGGCATGATCGAACCGTTTGAGGCGGGTCAGGTCAGGAAAAATGGCAGTGGTCCGGTCGTGTCCTATGGAACATCCAGTTATGGCTACGATGTTCGTTGCGCACCTGAATTCAAGATATTCACCAATATCAATTCCGCCATCATCGATCCCAAAGCATTTAAGACGGACAGTTTCGTCAATCTGGAATCCGATGTGTGCATTATTCCGCCGAACTCCTTTGTGCTTGCCAGGACGATTGAGTATTTCCGGATCCCGCGCCGGGTACTGACAATTTGCCTGGGGAAATCTACCTACGCACGTTGCGGCATCATCGTGAATGTCACGCCACTGGAGCCGGAATGGGAAGGCCATGTGACGCTAGAATTCTCCAACACATCACCGCTACCGGCCAAGATCTATGCGAACGAAGGCGTCGCACAGATGCTGTTTTTTGAGTCAGATGAGGATTGCGAAACGTCCTATCTTGATCGTGGCGGAAAATACCAGGGTCAGACAGGGGTTACTTTGCCGAAGGCCTGATCGACCCGACCAATCCAGTTTGGTTTAATTCGCAATTCTGGGTTGGTAGTTGTTCAAGAGTATGGAAAAGTCCTTTTTTCCTCTCTTGTATTTGTCGAAACGAATCATCAGGTAATTCAGATCGGGCGCCAGCCAAATGACAGCGTGATTGTCGGAACCCTCTCGTTGTCGCCACAAGCGGACCGTTTCATATTCCCCAAAGGGTGTCTTGATGGATTCGGTACCCTCTATCTCGACGTGGTAATCACGAATGCGGTTTTTCTCGACGAGAGTGTATTCGGTCGGGACCTCGCCGCGTGAAAACTGTAGCTGCATGGCGATTTCCATGCTCAGAAGATCCAGCACACCTGGCGACCATGGCAAGGTCTTCTCGGTTCCCTTGTACTCACTTGAGATTTCATTATTGGATGGATCAAAAACGATGCTTTGGGTGTCGCCCTTTTTGGCGCCAGTCGAGTGATAGGAGAGGGGAAATGGCAGGTTGTTTTCCAGGGTAAAATGGCTTTCGCCGGTAATATCTCGGCGCACGAACAAGCGGGCCAGGCCGCGCGCGCTGACTTTGGTCCGGTAAACAAACAATCCATCGGTATCTGCGGTCAGTTCGACCTTCGAGACGCCAACCTTTTTCTTGCCGCGCAAGACTTTATAGCTGGCCCAATAGGGTTGCAGGGCAGGACCTGTTGCCGCCTGCTGGACGGGCGGCATTTCGGTCGCTGCACCGGCCATGCTGACGGTGGCGAGCAACGCCATCAATGCACTTTTTAGTCGCAATCTGTTTGCCATGATTCGCTTATTATCCCGACTCAACTGTTTCTGCAGGATCCGTGAACGCAATAACCCTGGGTTTTTCCAGCAGTTTGCCGTCCAGTGTAATTGTCTCATGCTCGCAACGTAGTCTGCCGCGGGCGAACCAGCCGATGACCATGGGGTAGAGTTTATGCTCCGCATCCTGAACCCTGGCTGAAAGGCTGTCTTTGCTGTCGTTGACCCTGACCGGCACCTCGGACTGGGCGACAACGGGACCGCCATCCAGTTGGGAGCTGACAAAGTGGATGCTGCAGCCATGCACGGCATCATTTGCATCCAGCACCCGCCCATAAGTATTCAGTCCTGGGTATTTTGGCAAAAGCGATGGGTGAACGTTCAATAGGCGGCCATGAAAATGGTTGACAAAATTATCATCGAGAATGAGCATAAAACCGGCAAGTACAACCAGGCCGGGGTCATAGGCGCGAACAAGCTGTAGAAGATGGTGATCGAAATCCTTCCTCGTTGCAAAACCGGAACGCTCTGTCACAGCGGTCGCGATTCCCGCTTTCTGCGCTTTGTCCAGTCCGGGCGCATCCGGATTGTTGCTGACGACGGCGAGGATCTTGCCGTGAATTTCCTGATTGGCTATGGCGTCTATGATCGCTTGCAGATTACTCCCCTGGTTGGAAATTAGAACGACCAGGGTCAGCGGAGGGTCGGACTGATGGTTCACTGAAATTGAACCTGACCGTCGCCTTTTTCGATGATGCCAAGGTGAAACGCGTTTTCCCCGTCGGTGCGCAACGAGGCCAGCGCGGCGGCCTCATTTTCGGCAGGCAGGCAGATCACCATGCCAATGCCACAGTTGAAAGTTCTGAGCATTTCTTGGTCGTCGATTCCGCCTTGATCCTGTAACCAGGAAAAAATTTCGGGACGTTGCCAGCTGTTGATATCGATCACGGCGTTGCAACCGTCGGGTAAAATGCGTGGCAGGTTTTCCGGCAGACCACCACCGGTGACATGGGCCAGACCATGGATCGGGAAAATCCTTATCAGGTTCATGATCGCAGAGACGTAAATCCGGGTGGGTTGGAGCAGGCATTGGCCCAATGTGCCGCCGTCAAACGGGTCGTCCAGGTTTGCCGCCGAATTTTCCAGCACTTTTCGCGCGAGTGAATATCCGTTCGAGTGCAATCCGGACGAAGCCAGTCCGATCAGTACGTTGCCAGGCTCTATGCGACCGCCATCCAGCAGGGCGTCCTCTTCGACGATGCCAACGCAGAATCCTGCCAGGTCGTAATCATCACCCTCATACATGCCCGGCATTTCCGCTGTTTCACCGCCGATCAGTGCACAACCGGCCTGCTGACAGCCTTCAGCGATTCCGGCGATTACCTTGGCGGCCGTTTCCGGCAGCAGTTTTCCAGTCGCGTAGTAATCCAGGAAAAACAGTGGTTCGGCGCCGGCGACCAGCACATCATTGACGCACATGGCAACGAGATCGATGCCGATGGTGTCATGGCGTTTCATATCGATGGCGAGTCTCAGCTTGGTGCCGACCCCGTCTGTCCCGGAGACCAGGACGGGCTTTCGGTAGCGGTCCACCGGCAGCCGGAAAAGACCACCAAATCCGCCCAAACCGGCCATGACTTCCGGTCGTCTCGTTTTCGTAACCGCCGGCTTGATCAGTTCGACAAGCCGGTTTCCGGCGTCAATATCGACACCGGCATCCTGATAACTGAGCGCAGGCTTGTCAGTCATTGCATGCATCCTTCGTCATTGGTTTTGGCTTTCCCAAAGGACCGCCGGCAGCCAGAAATGCAATTCATTGGCTCAATATGCAGGCTGTGGCTCCGGTATGTGTAATAATTTTACCTGTTCGACCTTGGCCCGGATAGCAAAAAGACAAAACAGACGAAAAATGAATCTCTGGATGAAGACAATTCTCGCCGCAGCGTGTCTGTTGCTGGCTTATCAGACTGCATCGGCTTCGGTGTTCGGCAACCTGTACCAGGTTCGCATTGAGGTTAATGCGCGCGACGCAGCGACCTTGGAACAGGCATTCCGGGACGCGATGGCGATTGTTCTGACCCGGGTGACCGGGTCCAGGCAGATTGAGCAATCGGAAGAAATTGAAGAGACCCTTGCCAGTGCGCGCGATTACATGCAGCAGTTTGGATTTATCGATAGCCGCACCTTGCTGATATCTTTCGATGGCCAGGCCATTAACCGGAGGCTCAGTGATTTGGGTCAGCCGGTCTGGGGACAGGAGAGGCCGGCAACCCTGATTTGGCTGGTGCTGACCGATGAACGGGGACGGCGTGAGATTCTCGCGGCGGAAGATTTAGGATCGGTTGCCGATCTTCTGAAAGAGACGGCCAGTCAGCGTGGTGTTCCTGTCATCATTCCGTTGATGGATGCAGAAGACCAGCGTGCAATCGATGTTTCTGATTTGCGCGGTGCTTTTGAAGACAACATTTTTGCGGCGAGCGAACGTTACGACGCCGATGCCATTTTGGTGGGGACGGCAAGGATAGCAGGACGGCCCGAAGAGGATCAGCCAGATTACCGAGTACGCTGGACTTTGTTTTTTGCGGGCGACGTACAGAGCTGGCGGGGCGGTCTCACGGCCGGCGTCGATGGCGCGGCTGACGAGTTCGCAAGCATCCTGGCCGCGATAGACATTCAAAATAGCGGGCGGCAACTGGTCCT
>JAPUHG010000099.1 GCA_027297845.1 Gammaproteobacteria bacterium
TCATCGCCAAATGGCTTGCAGGTATCCCTGGCTTCCTTATGCCAATGCACAATGTCTTCCTGATACGGGTAATACGGAGTCAGATCAAAACCGCCGCCAAACCACCAGACACAACGTCCGTCCGGTCGCTTAGCCTGAAAGTAACGAACATTGGCATGACTGGTGGGTATATAGGGGTTCTTCGGGTGTATCACCAGCGAGACGCCGGTCGCCTGGAAACTGGCACCGGCCAGTTCCGGCCGATTCGCGGTCGCGGATTTTGGCAAATCTTCGCCAGCGACATGGGAGAAATTTACCCCGGCCTGCTCAAAAACATCGCCATCGAGCAAAACACGGGTCACCCCGCCACCGCCATGTTCGCTTCTCTCCCAGCGATCTTCCGCGAAACGCGAACCGCCATCCAGTTTTTCCAGGCCCAGGCAGATCGAATCCTGCAGGGACTTCAGGTAATCGATAACTCTATCGATGTTGGCGTCCATCATCGTGGCCCCGCGCGTAGAACTTTTCCCGTGGCAGCATCGCGCAATTCGGTCGGCCCGCCAAGTCTGCCGGTCTCGCCGGGCGTGATCATATCGACATGATCGCCAAACATTCTTTGTACGGCCAGCCTGGTTTTAGCTGGCGGCTTGCCCGAGATATTAGCGCTGGTAGAGATCAATGCTGAATCCGCGGCTTCACACAACGCTTTTACGACCGGATGCTGACTGATTCGAACCGCCGCCGTGTCGCGCCCACCGGTGATCCACCATGGGGTGTCTGGATTTGCGGCAAGCACCCAAGTCACCGGAATTTTTGCTTTTGCCAGCAGACGGCCCATGGCTTTTTCATCAGAGCCGTCCAGATAGGGCAGAAGTTGATCGACAGACGAGGCCACCAGGACAAAGCCAGACTTCGGGTCGCGTCCCTTCATATCCAGTATGCGCCGGATGCCGGCAAGATTCTCCGGCAGGCAACCTAGACCAAAGACACCTTCGGTCGGGTAGGCTATTACTCCACCTGATGCAAGCATGCCGGCCGCCCGGCGCAGCGCATGCCCGCTAATCATCGCCCTGGTCTGGGGCCGGTTTCTTTTTGGCTGCTTTCTTCTTGCCCGCTTTTTTCTTGCGGGCCTTTTTCTTTTTGCTTTTCTTTTTCGCTGCGGCTTTTTTCTCGCCGGTCTTCTTTGCGGCGGCCTTCTTGCGCCGACCCCTGACCGGTGCCTCCGCAAGCAGAGTCTGACACTCTTCCAGCGTCAGTGTTTTGGGGTCTGTGTCCTTGGGTACCCGCGCATTTTTTTCTTTATCGGTTATATAGGGTCCCCAGCGGCCGTTGAGAATCTGTATGCCTACGTCGGGAAAATCCCGAATCAGCCGATTGGCGTCGTATTCTTTTTTGTCTCTGACCAACTCCAGCGCGCGTTCGTATTCGATCGTGTACGGGTCATCCTCCTTCTTGAGGGAGACAAACTTGTTGTCATAGCGGACATACGGCCCGAAGCGGCCGATGTTGACTGACAATGCCTCTCCTTCTGGGGTTTCACCGAGATCCCGCGGCAATTTGAAAAGTTCCAGCGCCTCTTCCACGCCGATGGTGTCCAGACTCTGGCCCTTGCGAAGTCCCGCAAATTTCGGTTTCTCTTCCTCCTCGCGGGTTCCGATCTGTGCAAACGGCCCGTACCTACCCATCCGTACGCTGAGTTCGCGCCCGCTCTCGGGATCGGTACCGAGTACGCGCTTTTTCAATGCCTCGGCCCGGCTTACTGTTTCTTCTTTTTCCATTACCCTGGTTTTGAACGGGCTCCAGAAACTCTCCAACAGTGGCACCCACTTTTTCTCGCCCCGGGAAATAGCATCGAGATCATCTTCCATGTTGGCGGTGAAAAGATAATCCACATACTGTTCAAAATGATTGGTCAAAAAGTCACTGACGATTTTTCCGATATCGGTCGGGAAAAAGCGGCGACGATCGATTTCCACGTACTCTCTACGTTGGAGCGTGGAAATAATATTGGCATAGGTCGATGGGCGCCCGATGCCATATTCCTCGAGCTCCTTGACCAGGCTGGCCTCGCTGTAGCGTGGCTTTGGCTCCGTGAAATGCTGGTCGCTGACGATTTCCTTTAAAGCCAGCACATCGCCTTCGGCCAGCGGCGGTAGCAACCGGTCCTGGTCGTCCGCGGCGGTTTCGTGGCCCTCATGATAAACCGCCAAAAATCCCGGCTGCACCAGCACGGAGCCATTAGCCCTGAAGCGGCCTACCGGGCCCTCACTGGTCTCGGCCACCAGGTCGACGGCCAGGGTGTCGTAAATGGCGTGTACCATCTGGCACGCCATCGTGCGCTGCCAGATCAGGCGATAGAGTCTGAGCTGATCATCCTCAACCTTGCCCTCGAGTTGTTCGGGCAAGACCTGCGCGTTAGTCGGGCGTATCGCCTCGTGCGCTTCCTGTGCATTTTTCGACTTGGTCTTGAACACGCGCACCTGCTCCGGTACCTGGTCCTTGCCATACTTGTCAGCGATCGTCGCTCTCAGGCCATCGATTGCTTCATTGGCGAGCGTTACCGAGTCGGTACGCATATAGGTGATCAAGCCAACCTGGCCATCGCCGATATCCAGGCCCTCGTACAGTTTTTGCGCCGCGCGCATGGTCCGCTGCGCGCCAAAACCGAGTTTTCGTGACGCGTCCTGTTGCAGTGTCGAAGTCGTGAACGGCGGTGCCGGGTTTCGCTTGCGCTCCTTCTTGTCAACCGTCAGCACGGTGAGTTGCCCATTGGCAGCCGTGGTTAACGCGGCATCGGCATCGCCAGCCTGCTGCTCGTTGGTGATGCTGAATTGTTCTATTTTCTCACCGTTGTATTCGGTAAGTCTTGCCGTGAAGTCTTGCTGGTCTTTATAGAGTGCCGCCGCAATGGTCCAGTATTCCTGCGGAATAAACGCGTCGATCTCTTTTTCGCGCTCGACGATCAGCCGAAGCGCCGGACTTTGTACTCGGCCGGCAGACAACTTCGGACGGATTTTTTTCCATAGCAAAGGCGAAAGGTTGAAGCCGACCAGGTGGTCAAGTGCACGGCGGGTTTGCTGCGCGTTGATCAGGTTGAAATCCAGATCGCGCGGGTTCTCGATAGCCTCGCGCACGGCATTTTTTGTGATCTCGTGAAACACCACGCGGTGCACGGACTTGCCATTCAGTGCATTTCGCTCTTTCAGCAATTCGTATAGATGCCATGAGATTGCCTCTCCCTCGCGATCGGGATCGGTCGCCAGGTAGAGCGCATCGGCTTTTTTCAACGCCTTTTCTATTGCGTCGACATGTTTCTTGTTCCGGTCGATGATCTGATAGGTCATGCTGAAACCGTCGGCCGGATCGACCGCGCCATCTTTTGATATCAGATCGCGGACATGGCCATAGGTGGCCAACACCTTGAAGTCCTTGCCGAGGTACTTTTCGATGGTCTTTTCCTTAGCCGGCGATTCTACGATGATCAGCTTCTTGCTCATTTATCCCTTTTTCTGGTTTTGCTTGCTGTGCTTGCTCAGCGTTTCCCGTATGCCTGGTACAGACTCGCTGCGGATTGTAGCCATTTTCGGGGGCATAAAAAAAGATACCGCGGCCGATCCGCGGTATTTGCTGTTTCGCCGGCCGGTCACTGGCTCAATGCAGAGCGCTTGCGACCTCGTCAAAGACCAGGTCTTCCATGCGCGCATAGGCAGATTCCTGGCCCGGCTGGCTGAACAACACCATCAAAACCACCCACTTAATTTGTTCAACATCGATATCCGGGTTGCCCAACGCCATCAGTCGGTCAATCACCAGTTCTCGTTGGCTCGTAGAAAGAATTTCCCGCTGTTCCAGGTAAAGCAAAAACCCGCGACAGCCTGAGTCCAGCCGGGTCAACTCTATCGAGTCGAATATTCGGGTCGCACGATCGGTGGGAGCGCTTTTCGCCGCGGCTTCCTGGCCACTGGTCAGACCATCCAGCCACTCCAACGCCTGGTCAATCTCTAGGTCACAAAACCCGGCTTGCTCGAGTTCGTCACGCATTTCATTGTGATCCGGCTCTTCTTCGATCTCGTTGTCCATGTAGGTCTCGAATAGGTACATCAGCACATCGAGCACATTTTCTCTCATTCCCTAATCCTTTAGCGCCTCGTCGTTTTGCAGTAACGGCCACCGGGCGCCGTTTGCACCAGACCCTGAAGCTCCAATATCAGAAGCATGGAGGAAACCTCACGTGCCGTCAATCCGCTGCGTTCTGCCAGCGTATCGATAGGCAGCGTCTCTTCGCCGAGAGTATTCAGCAGCTGCTGGTGGCTGCGGTCGCGGCCTGGAGCCGATGCCTGCGGCTCTTGCCGATCCTCTGCTTCGGCCAGGACGCCGACCATGGCGCCGAGTTCCTCGAATATGTCAGCCGCCGATTCGACCAGCTTCGCGCCCTGGCGGATCAACTGGTGGCAACCGCGTGACAATGGGCTATGTATGGAACCGGGGACCGCGAAAACCTCGCGGCCCTGCTCGGCCGCGTACCTCGCCGTGATCAGCGAGCCGCTGGCTTTTGCCGCCTCAACGACCAGCGTGCCGACGGCTAAACCGCTAATGACGCGATTTCGCCGAGGAAAATTTTTCCGTGTGGGCGGTGTGCCCGGTGGGAACTCGCTCACCAGCGCGCCGTTGCAGATGATGGATTCCGCCAGCGATTCCTGTCCTGCGGGATAGACCCGATCGAGCCCGCAGCCGCAGACCGCGATCGTCACGCCATCGGCATCCAGTGCGCCACGATGGCTCGCGCTGTCGATACCCAACGCCAGCCCGGAGGTAATCGCGAGACCGCTGGCCGACAAATGCCGGCCAAACATCCTTGCCGTATCCAATCCTGCCGCCGTTGGATTGCGGCTGCCGACCATGGCCAGCTGCGGCAAGCTCAGACAGTCTTTGTTGCCGCGGACGAACAGCAGTATCGGCGGGTCGGGGATGGCCTTCAGCAGTACCGGATAGGCCGGGTCGTCCAGGGCAACAAGATGGTTTTGATCCTGGCCGAGCCATGCGCGACAGCGCTCCAGGAATTCGTCGTCTGGTTTGCGCATGGCGGCACGCGTCTTTGCCGGTATTCCCAGTAATCGCAGGTTCTGGTCGCTGGCCGAGAAAACGCCGGAGATGTCAGCAAAGTGCTGTAGCAGGTCGGAGGCGCCCTTGGCGCCTATACCAGGAGCATTGAGCAGCCGGAGCCAAAGGGTTGTATCGGACATGGGAAACTCCCGCGCAGACTCCTAAACAAGTCCCGCGGGGAGTTCCGCTGTGTATCAGGGGCTGCGTACCAGGTCGTAAGTCTTGATTTCGCTGACTGACTCGACGACCAGGCCGTAGCTGATGCGATCATAGATTTTGAACAGCATCATCATCCCTGCTCGCTCGTCGGGCAAGTCGACTTTCTCGGCAAATACTCCGCCTTCAAAACGATCTCGGACCGTCGCGCCCTTGGTGAGAATGGTCAACAGGTTGCCCGGCTTGAGGCCGTGTCTGCTGCCGCGGTTAATCACCACGATCTGGTTGATACCGGTAACGCTGATGGCGTCCAGTATGCTGATGATGGTTCCATCTGTGTATTTTTCCGGTGCGCTCGGGAAGAAATTCAATGGCAAGGTCTGGTCGTCGCGCAACAGCCGGTCTCCATTGAGTACTTCACGCGTGGTTTCTATCAGGACCAGGCTCACCGGGTCGCCGGTGCGCGTTGTCCTGGCTTCACCCGCATACACTCCGTCATAGCCGATCACGGTGTTGTCATCGGGATCGCGCAGTTCGTCACCGATCTTGATGACATTGAAAACGTCGCCGACCGCCGGCTCGACACTGAATCCTCTCGCATAAACCGTGTTACCGGAGCCGCTGATCAGGTGATTATTCTTCGACGCCAGGATGTAGGGCATCGTTTTAGCCTGCCCTTTGGCGATCACCGAAGGCTTTGAAAGGAACGCTTTGATGGCGCTGTACGGTATCGTGGTAATGGCCTGGTCGAGTTTCTCGTAGCGAATCTGGGGTGAAATCCGTACCCGGTCGCCACGATCCACACCGGGTTCAATGATTATTCTCGGCCGGCCATCGACCCAGGTCAGATTCAGGATGTCACCGGGATAAATCAGGTGGGGATTTTCAATCTGTTCGTTGATATACCAAATTTCCGGCCAGTACCAGGGGTCTACCAGGAACATTGTCGATATATCCCAGAGGGTGTCACCTTTTTGTACGACATATCGATCCGGGTGGTTGGATGTCAATCGAACCGGAGCAGGATCGGCAACAGGATCTGCCACTTGTCCATAATCCACCGCAGCCGGTTGCTGTGGTTGGGCTATCTGGGCTGTGCTGGCCGAACTCGCCTGTGCGCTCGGCACGGCGTGGCCGGCGCATGCAGCCAAAAACGGCAGACTACCGGAAACAAAGACCAGAGATATTTTCTGGGCGAAGCGCATGGGCCGGGACATATCCATTCATCCTTTTGCTAGCTGGTGCCAGTTGCGGTAATTGGGCTGTTATAATCGCTATAAGCCCATGACGCAACAAACTGCGTCACGCTTGACCAATCCATCCATGGCGGTTCTGTTGCGGACACAGTTGTCGTGGATTACCGACATCAATTTCAACAATGTCATGCAGTTAGCCGCATTATATATGAAAATACAAGAAAATTTGGCTGAATATCGATGGCAAAACTAACAATTCTCGAGTTTCCTGATCCCCGGTTGCGCATTAAAGCAGTGCCGGTAGAGGTCGTTGATGACAAAATTCGAAGCCTGGTCAGCGATTTGCTGGAGACCATGTATGAGGCTCCGGGCATTGGTCTTGCCGCGACCCAGGTCGATGTTCATCAGCGGGTACTGGTCCTTGACATTTCCGAGGACAAAACGGCGCCACTCGCGCTGATCAATCCTGAAATCCTTTCTTTGGATGGCATCGAAGTCACCGAAGAGGGTTGTCTGTCCGTACCGGGTGTTTACGAAAAAATCGAAAGAGCGGAACACATTACAGTCAGGGCGCTGGATCTCGATGGCAAAAGTATGGAGATGGAAGCCCATGGCTTGCTGGCGGTATGCATTCAGCACGAGTGCGATCATCTGGATGGCAAGTTGTTCGTCGATTACCTGTCCGAACTGAAACGGCAAAGAATAAGAAAACGCCTGGAAAAGAGCCGTCGCCTGGATGTTGCTGAATCGCTCAAAGCGCCGGCGATCTGAGCGCCGCCGGTTTTTGAAAGGTATTCGACCGTGCGCATCGTTTTTGCAGGAACCCCCGACTTTTCCGTGCCGGTCCTCAAAGCGTTGATTGCGGAATGCGGACACTCGGTAATGTCGATCGCCGCCGTTTATACGCAGCCGGATCGCCCCGCCGGGCGCGGTCGCCGGATGAGCACCAGCCCGGTCAAGAAAATGGCAGCCAATGCGGGGATCAGGATCGAGCAGCCACAGACGCTCAAGACACCAGCCGAACAGGAAACGCTGGCCGGTTTTGAGGCCGATTTGATCATTGTTGTTGCCTATGGACTATTGTTCCCCAAAGCCGTGCTGGAGCTGCCACGGATAGCTTGCGTCAACGTGCACGCGTCGGTGCTGCCGCGCTGGCGTGGAGCGGCGCCGATACAAAGAGCAATTCTTGCAGGCGATGAGCGAACCGGTGTCAGCATCATGAAGATGAGCGAAGGCCTGGACGAGGGGCCGGTTTATCTGAGCGAGGAGCTGGCGATTGAGCGCGCCGAGACGGGTACCACGCTGCATGAGCGGTTGGCTCAGCTGGGTGCAAAGACGCTCATGGAGGCATTGCCCGGGATCGTGGATGGGACGAGTCACCCACAGCCACAGGATGAGACGCAGGCTTGTTACGCGGCCAAGATAGGCAAGAGCGACGCGCACCTGGATTTTGCGCTTGACGCCGGGCAGCTGGAGCGCATGGTCAGGGCTTTCAATGCATGGCCGGTTGCCTGGTGCCGGTGGCGCGGCAGTGACCGGGCCGAGGAGAACACCTTGCGCATCTGGGACGCGCGAGCCGCTGCGACGAAAACTCCGGGCCTGACGCCCGGGACGGTCGTTTCCACCGGCAAGGACGGCATCAGGATCGCGACCGCCACTGGCGATCTGATCGCCGAGCGCCTGCAATTACCGGGCCGCAAACCCCTGGCGGCGGCTGATTTCAGTAATTCCTGTGATCTTGTCGGCCTGCGGCTTTACTGACCTGGTGGTGATGGTTTGAGCGAGTCGTCGCGGATTCGTGCAGCCGCTGCCAGGGCGCTATCTGCAGTGCTTGACGGTCGTTCGCTGGATCAGGCGCTAACCGAGTTTGAACCTCCGGGCGAGCAGACCTCGCTGTACAAGGCACTTTGTTATCAAAGCGTCCGCTGGCAGCCACGCCTGTCCAGGCTCAGTGGCTTGTTGCTGGAAAAACCATTGCGATCGCGTGACCGCATCATAGGCGCATTGCTTCAAGTGGGCCTGTGCCAGTTGTCAGTGATGCGGGCGGCGGATCATGCCGCGGTGTCCGAAACCGTCAACGCAGCGCGAGATCTTGGCCGACCCGCGTTCGCCGGCCTGATCAACGGGGTGTTGCGTAAATACTTGCGTACCCGGGACGATCTGGAGGCCGCGTTAAACGATGACCCGGTCGCGGTCAGCGCACACCCGGAGTGGATCCTGGATATTTTGCACGCCGACTGGCCGGATCAATGGCCGGAGATCGTCGCTGGCGGCAATCGGCAGGCACCGATGTGGCTCAGGGTAAACAGGACTCAGACCAGCGCCAGCGATTACTTGCGGGAGCTGGGCGAACGCGGGCAAACAGCGATCCTGTCAGCATGGGCCGAGGACGCAGTTTGCCTGGATACGCCGTGTGATGTCAGGGGACTCCCGGGCTTCGAGCAGGGCCGGGTATCGGTTCAGGACGCGGCGGCACAGTTGGCCAGCCGGCTACTGGCGCCTGCGGCCGGCCAGCGGGTGCTGGATGCCTGTGCAGCGCCCGGCGGGAAAACCGGCCACTTGCTCGAGCTGGTCGATGGAGATATTGACCTGCTGGCCCTCGATCAGGATCCGCAGCGTCTGCGCATGGTTGATGAAACCCTGCAGCGTTTGGGGCTGACCGCCCGGACGCAGGCGGCGGACGCTGCGCGCCCGGCTGAGTGGTGGGATGGCAAGCCGTTTCAAAGGATTATGCTGGATACCCCCTGTAGCGGCAGCGGCGTAATTCGTCGGCACCCGGATATCAAACTGTTGCGCAGACCCAGCGATATCAACGATCTGACCGGCCGACAAAAGACTCTGCTCGACGGATTGTGGCCTACGCTGGATCAGGGGGGCGTTATGATTTATTGCAGCTGCTCGGTGTTCCGGCAGGAAAATCAGCGACAGATAGATAGCTTCGTGAATACTCATTCCGATGCAGAATTATTGCCGCTATCTGATAGGCTTAGAGGCCGTTTTGGCTCTGGCCGGGGGCCTGGTATACAGATATTTCCCGGCGAGGAGGATATGGACGGGTTTTTCTACGCAGTTTTGAGAAAAAAGTGAGTTCTTAACAGTTCGATGAGTGTGAACAGGAAAAATTCCTGGGGCGGATTATGGCGGGCAGCGCTGGCGTTGGGTTGCCTCAGTGTCCTGTCAATGGGAATTGCCGAGGCCAGGGATACGCCCAGGTTCGAGATTCGTTCCGCCTATGCTGAACTGGAAAACGCGGTGTATTTCCTGCACGCCAGGATTAGTTACCCGCTCAGCAAGCAGGCGCTGGAGGCGCTGCAAAGTGGCGTCGAATTAAACTTTCAGTTACGCATCGAAGTCAGACGGGTTCGCCGCTTCCTCCCGGATGCCAATGTGGCAATTCTTTTGCAGCGCTACCAGCTGCGCTTTAATGCGCTGGTCAACCGATATGTTGTGCGCAACCTGAACAGTGGCGGACAACAGTCATTTGCCTCACTGGATGCGGCATTGAGTTTTCTTGGCCGGGTTTCCGATTTGCCGATCCTCGATAAGGCATTGCTGCAAACCGGCAAAAAATATAATTTGAAGTTGCAGGCTGAACTGGATGTCAAACGCCTGCCCGCCCCCATCCAACTGCTGGCTTTCTGGCTGGACGACTGGCGGTTGACGAGCGCGTGGTACACATGGCCTCTCCAGCCATAAAACGCATCGCTTTCCAGGTGTTGCTGACCGTCGGCGCGGTACTGTGGATTACCGCTTTGTTATTGCTGGCAGAGTCCACCCAGAATTCCGAGCGTTTCGGGGAACTGCACAGCCTGATCCTGTTTATCAACGCCGTTGGCGTAATGGTGTTGCTGGTTGTGATCAGCGTTGCGCTGAGCCGGCTGATTCGCGATTACCGGAGGCACATCCCCGGTTCGAGGCTACGGGCGCGGATGTTGTTGTCGTTCGTCATCCTCGTGGTTCTGCCGTTGCTGGTGGTCTATTACTTTGCCGTGGAATTTCTCAATAGCGGGATCGATAGCTGGTTCACCGTCGAGGTCGAGGAAGGTTTGCAGGATGCGCTGAGCCTTACCCAGACCGTGCTCGATATTCGAAAACTAGAGTACCTCGCGCGAACCGAAGAGGCTGCGGCCGGTCTCGTTGGCTGGCCCGATCTCGGTATGGTCAGCGTGGTTGGCCGGCTGAGGCGGTCCGTCGGCGCAACGTCGCTTACCGTGGTCGATCGCAGCGGGCGAATCATTGCGACCAGTCAGGATCAGCTCCGCGATATCCAGGAGCTGTTGCCGGGCGAAGAATTGCTGCAGCAGATCGGCCAGGGCAGGCCATATGTGCGCATGGAACCAACCGGGGAAGGCCATTACCGGGTGATAACCGCAGTCGATATTCCGCAGCGGTCGGCGCTGATGGAACAGCGTGCGTTGCTTGGGCAGTTCCCGGTGGCTACCAGGCTGGGACGGCTGGCCGATACAGTGGACAAGACCTATACCGAGTACCAGGGCAAGATGTTTCTGCGTGAACCGCTCAAACAGAGCTTTACCCTGACCCTGACCCTGGTCCTCCTGTTGTCGTTCCTGGGCGCGATCTATGGCGCCATTTTCTTCGCCAACCGACTGGTGTTGCCGATTCAGCAACTGGTGGCGGGTACCCGCGCGGTGGCCAAAGGTGATTTCGATACGCAGTTGCCGCCGGGTTCCGGCCGCGACGAGATCGCTTTTCTGGTCAATTCGTTTAACGATATGACCCGCCGGCTGGGCAAGGCCCGTGAGACCGCTGCCCGCAGTCAGCAACTGGTGGAGTCGCAAAGGGCCAATCTCGCGATTATCCTGGCCCGCCTTTCGACCGGCGTTATTTCCCTCGATGAGCAGCTTCGTATACGCACCGCAAACGAGGCCGCGGGCGCGATTCTGGGCACCCAGCTCGGATCGCGAGTTGGCGAAGCTCTCGCAGACGTTGCAGTGGGGCAACCGTTGCTTTCCCAGTTTCTTGACTCCGCCCGCGCCCATCTTGATCAGAGCGATTTCGAGTGGCGCGAGCAATTTATTCTGCGCGGCGAACTGGGTTCGCGCACGCTGATGTGTGCCTGTACACCGCTGCCGGGCGGCAGCGATCAGCCGGGAGGTTTTGTCCTCGTTTTCGATGACATCACTGCCTTGTTACAGGCGCAAAGAGACGCGGCCTGGGGTGAGGTGGCGCGCAGACTGGCGCACGAGATCAAAAATCCGCTGACCCCGATTCAGTTGTCGGCTGAGCGGCTGAGGAAAAAATATCTGGATACCATGAATGCCGAGGACTCAAAGTTTCTGGAGCGCGCCACGCATACGATCGTGCAACAAGTCGAGGCGATGAAAGACATGGTCAACGCCTTTAGCGAATACGCCCGGGCGCCCGATCTGGATATCAGTAAAGTTAACGTGAACAAGCTGATCGGCGAGGTGCTGGAGCTGTATCGGGCGCGGGAAGCCGGCGTCGATATCAAACAGAATCTGGATCCTGAACTCGGTGATATCGAAGTGGATGGCGGTCGGCTGCGGCAGATTCTGCACAACCTGATTCGCAATGCTTTCGAGGCGCTGGGCGACGATCAAAATGGCAAGGTGGAGGTTTTTTCACGGTTCCATGATCAGGAAGGGTGTCCGATGGCGGAAATTCTGGTTCGGGACAATGGACCGGGGTTCCAGATGGATCTGGTCAGCCGGGTCTTTGACCCCTATGTCACCAGTAAGCCCAAAGGCACCGGCCTGGGCCTGGCGATCGTCAAAAAGCTGGTTGAGGAACACGGCGGCAGGATCGAGGCAGGAAATCAAAAGAGTGGCGGCGCGGAAGTCAGGGTCTGTTTGCCAGTTAATGAAACGGCCCGGCAGGCTATGATGGAACAACGGCGTGCCGAGGTCAGGAGAGAAAGCGCATGAGCAATCCGCAGGTTCTGGTTGTTGACGACGAACTCGATATCCGGACGTTGTTGCAGGAAATTCTCAGCGAAGAGGGCTACCAGGTTACGGTCGCCGCCGATGCAGAAGAGGCGCGCACAGCCTGGGCGGAGGATAAGCCCGATCTTGTGCTGCTGGATATCTGGATGCCGGGAACGGATGGCATCACTTTGTTGCGCGAATGGTCGGCAGACAAACCCCTGACCTGCCCGGTGGTCATGATGTCCGGTCATGGCACGGTCGAAACTGCCGTCGAGGCGACTCGCCTTGGCGCTTTCGATTTTGTCGAAAAACCATTGTCGCTGGCCGAACTGTTAAGAACGGTTGAGCGAGCGATCACCGCAGGGCAGACCGTTCGGCCGCAGAGCAAAATGAAGCTGCCGGACATGGTGGCGCCGATTGGCAAGAGCAAAGAAATGAAGGCATTGCGCGAACGAGCGCAAAGGCTGGCGCCACACGACACGCCAGTGCTGTTGCTTGGTGAAGCGGGCACCGGCCGGGAGGCGTTTGCCAGGTATATTCACGCGATGAGCCCGCGCGCCGCAGAGCCGTTCGTTACGATCACCGGTAGCTCATTGCAACCGGATCAGGCGGCGCAACAGCTTTTTGGTACTCAGAAGGGCGGTAACGTGTCGGCTGGCGCATTCGAAAAAGCCAACAACGGCACATTATTCATCAATGAACTCGGCGATCTTGAACCGGAAGTCCAGACGATGCTGCTGGGAGCGCTGGAGCAGGGTAGTTTTCAACGCATTGGCAGCGACCAGGACATTCCGCTGTCGTTGCGCCTGTTGAGTTCAGCCGAGTCAAAGCTCGATCTTTCAAAAAACGGGCCAGTCAGAGCCGACCTGCTTTCCCTGCTCAACGTCGTCCAGTTGCAAATACCGCCACTGCGAGAATATGCGGAAGATGTGCCTGATCTGCTGCGCTACTACGTCGATAAACTGGTCAATAGCGAGGGGCTGCCGTATCGGCGGTTCGGCGTTGCGGCACAAAATCGACTGCGCAATTATCCGTGGCCGGGCAATGTCAGGGAATTGCGCAACCTGGTGCAGCGCACGCTGATCATGGGCGAAGCCGAGGAAATCAGCCTCGAAGAAATAGAAAATGATATTGCCGTGCAGTCGACTAGCAACGAACCACTGGTCAAGCAGGATCTGCTTGCCTTGCCGTTGCGGGAGGCGCGCGAGCAGTTTGAAAAAGCCTACCTGCAGCAACAGCTGATATTGTGCGGTGGTAAAGTCGGATTGCTGGCCAAACGCGTTGGCATGGAGCGGACCCATCTGTACCGCAAGTTACGCACCCTGGGAGTGGAATTCAGCAAGAGCCGTGACGATTAAGTGGCCTACCTACTATGCCAAGGTGGCGTCCACCGGATCGACAGCCAGAAATTATGAGACGCGTCGTCGACCTAGAACGCTGATTTGTTTGTATCCACCGGTGTCCGCTGGTCGTGTCCCTGGCTGGCCCTCCAACCTCTGAGCTTGACCTTCACTCAACCCAGAGCGCTGTGGCTATGGGTTTCGCTTGGTGTCTGCGCAATAGAAATATCCGTAACGAGAAAGCTTTACAGCGAGGACAGTTTTTCGATCTTTTGAGGCGCATTGCGGGACTACGCAACGAAAAAGATCGGAAAAATGGACCGCTGTGGCGCTTTCGCAGCAGGATTAGTTTCTGCTGTGCAGACGCCCTAGGTCTGCCCTCAGTCGTCGGAGTTCTCACCCAGGATCCGCGAACCTTGGCGTAGTAGGTAGGCAGGCTGGCCCGCCCCGGTGAGCTTCTAGTCGCTCTTTTTGGCTGGAGTGAAACTTCCGTCGTCGTGGAACTCGATGCCGCCATCGGGGAAATCCAGTTTCGTTAGCCGCTTAATTTCCCTGAACGCCCGCATGGAGCTGTCGGGATACGGGCCACCGGGGCGCAGTTGAACCGTGGAAATAATCCGGCCATTCAGCAGCTTGCCATCGGCACCGAGCCGGGCCTCCAGGATTGGTGCAACGCCTTTCATACCCGCGGCGCTGATGCCGTAATAAGTCGCAAAATTGCCCAGGCTGTAGGCGATCAGTCTGCCTCGGTATATTTCCATTCCCCTGGGTACATGAGGGCCATGACCAATCACCAGGTCGGCGCCGATATCGACCATCGCCCGTGAAAAGGCGGCAACATCGCCGCGCCATTCGCCGCGGTAATATTCCTCGGCAAAAGGAACCCGGTTTTCATTCAGGCCTTCGCTACCACCGTGCAGGGAAATGATGACGATGTCATGGCTTTGCACCAGCGCGGTCACATTCGTTATGGCCCGCTGCATATCCGGGCCCAGCGGC